>JAGHUW010000111.1 GCA_018064625.1 Candidatus Cryptobacteroides equifaecalis
GATTATGTGGGTCTCTTCTCTGCATATATGGGTCCCGGCCGCGATGAAGGCTTGGGATTCATGGCGCCGCAGATGTATGAGAATACGGATGAGAAGATAAATACCCTTTATGCCAATGGCCTGAAGCTCATGTATATAGCAATAGGCCGTTTTGACTTCCTCTATGCTCCCAATACGGCTTTCCGTGCCAAGCTTGATGCTGCCGGACATCCCTATACATATCTGGAAACGGATGGCGGACATATATGGAAGAACTGGAGACTTTATCTTTGCGATTTCACACAAAAACTGTTCAAATAAATGCAGAGGGTAGACCTTTTCCCAACCCAAGAGTATAAGGGTATGAAGCTTCGTCCAGGAAGGGTGTACCCTTTCGGTGCTTCGGTCATAGGTAATGCAATCAATTTTGCCGTATATTCTCGAAATGCCACGGCGTGCACGCTTGTGCTGTTTCGCAGCCACGAGAAAGAGCCGTTTGCCGAAATTCCTTTTTTCAAGGAGTTCCGTCTTGGAAATGTTTTTTGCATGATGGTCTTTGACCTTAATTACGAGGATATCGAGTACGGATTCAGGATGGATGGTCCATGGGACCCTGAACACGGACAGAGATTCGATTCGTCCAAGATCCTGATGGATCCATACGCCAAACTCATATCCGGCCGCAATGTCTGGGGAGAGCAGCCTGATTACAGCGACCCTTACCTTTACAGGGCCAAGGTACTGTGCGATGATTTTGACTGGGAGGATGACCTGCCGCTGAATACGCCTTCATGCGACCTTGTGATCTATGAACTTCATGTACGCAATTTCACCGCCGACTCATCTTCGCAAACCGTATGCCCCGGCACCTTTGCCGGCCTGGCAGAGAAGATACCGTATCTGAAAAAGCTGGGTGTCAACTGCGTGGAGCTGATGCCTATATTCGAATTCGACGAGTTCGAGAACAGCAGGATTTCGCCCATTACAGGCGAGATGCTCTATAATGTGTGGGGCTACAGCAATATTGGATTCTTTGCTCCCAAGGCGGGTTTCGCCTCTACCGGAGCCTTCAATATGCAATCCGACGAGCTTAAGACCACTATCAAGCAGCTGCATGCCGCAGGTATCGAGGTCTTTCTGGACGTGGTGTTCAACCATACGGCAGAAGGTAACGAGAAGGGCCCTTACATCAGCTACAGGGGAATAGACAACAGCACCTACTATATGCTTACTCCCGAGGGCTATTACTTCAACTTCAGCGGATGCGGAAATACCCTCAACTGCAACAATCCCAACGTGCGCAATATGATTGTGGACTGCCTTCGTTACTGGGCAGCCGACTACCATATAGACGGATTCCGCTTCGATCTTGCCGCCATCCTGGGAAGAGACCAGAATGGCCTGCCTATGCAGAATCCGCCTCTTCTGGAGTCTCTTGCGTATGACCCTATCCTGGGCAATACAAAGCTTATCGCCGAGGCCTGGGATGCCGGCGGCCTATATCAGGTAGGCTCTTTCCCTTCGTGGGGCCGCTGGGCCGAGTGGAACGGAAAATTCCGTGATACCGTAAGGCGTTTCGTGAAAGGAGACGAGGGCCTGATGGAAGACATGCAGTGCCGCCTGTGCGGATCTCCTGACCTCTATGCCGGCAGCCACAGGGGAGTGAGGGCTTCAGTGAATTTCATCACAGCCCACGACGGATTCACAATGATGGATCTGGTATCCTACAACGGCAAGCACAATGCCGCGAATGGAGAGAATAACCGTGATGGAGAGAATCACAATAACAGCTGGAACTGCGGTATGGAGGGAAGCACCACGGACGAGGGCGTGAACAGGCTGAGACATAAGCAGATAAAGAATCTTGTGACCCTGCTCATGCTGAGCGAGGGAATCCCTATGATACTCTCCGGCGATGAGATGGGAAACACCCAGTTCGGCAACAACAATGCCTACTGCCAGGATAATTCCATCTCTCATATAGACTGGAACGACCTTGAGAAGAATGCAGACCTGTTTGCCTATTTCAAGAAGATAATCACTCTGCGCAGGTTCCACCCCATGCTCAGAAGGAATGACCATCTTCGTGGAGAGGACTATCTGGGATCGGGCTATCCGGATATTTCATGGCATAGCCGTAAGGCATGGAGCCAGGCAGACAACAACAACGGACTTACTTTTGCAATGATGCTGGACGGACGTTATGCAACGCATGCCGACGGATCTCCGGATGACTTCATCTACATGGCCATGAACATGCACTGGGAGGCCAGCAGCTTCGAGCTGCCGCATCTTCCGGAAGGCTACCGCTGGTATGTGGCTGCCAATACGGATATGCCAAGCGGCAGTGACATCTTCTCCCCGGGAAGGGAAGTGCTGCTGGACCATCAGGAATGGGTACTCGCGGGGCCTCGCTCCATAGTCATTCTTGTGGGACGTGCTGTGGGCAATTACAATCATCATCTGCGTTTCTGCCCTCTCAAGAACAAGACTTTGGAAATCGTGAACGAGGTGATGGATATCCCGGGACTTGAAAACCTTCCTGAGAGCCTGAGTCTGTCCATGCGTCTTGTCGTTGAGGAAATAGTTACCAATGTGGTTTCATACGCCTACGTAGACAACTCTAACGGGCAGGCCTGGCTTGAGTTCTCCATGGAGAAAAACGCAGAGCGTATAAAAATTGAATTCCGTGATGCCGGACGGGCTTTCAACCCTCTTGAAATTGCAGATCCGGACATCGATGCCAATCTTGCAACCCGCGAAATCGGCGGTCTTGGCATCTATCTTGTCAAGGAGCTGTGCAGCGACGTCAAGTATGTCCATAAGGATGGAATGAATATTCTTAAATTGTTTATCGACCTGAACGCTAAATTGTCATGAGTTTCCATTTCTCAAAGAATAATATACCATGGTTGATGCCCTTGATCGGCTTGCTGTTCATCTTGGGTATTTCCAGCGTGTTCGCCTCTATGGTGCAAGAAATCCTGAAGATGAATGACCGTCAGATCAAGGCGGCTTCCTTGAGCATAAAAAACAGTATCGAGAGTGAGCTTCATTCCATAGAAGATGTGGCCTATTCGCTCAGCAGCAAGGCGTTCAGTGATATCCAGCGCGGCGATGACGGCGTCGGAAGCGTTTCTTCCAATGCAAGGCTGGTGGATATGACTTCCGAGGAGAAGATTTTTCAATCATTGGAGAGTGCGCTGCATGTGAATACCAAAGTCTGTGGACTGGCGGTAGGACTTCAGGATCCCGAGCAATCCGGGTTCACTTCCCGTCAATATGGTTTTGCCTGTTATGTCACAAATATAGAAGGTCCGACCAGGCGCCTGCAGCTTGGAGAGATCAATGATTACAGGAACAGGGAATGGTACCGGGATGCTTATGAGACCAGCCGTGCCTGCTGGAGTCATCCATTCAGGGAGACCAGCTCCGGAAAGGTTGAGAGCAGTTTCAGCCTTCCTTTCTATGTCGAGGGCAGGTGCGCTGGTGTGCTTGGATTTGATATAGACACGGAACGTATACGCAGGGAGTGCCTGGAACTGGTGCCGTTTGAAAAAGCTGATGTTTTCATTGTTGACAGAAACGGGCAGATTGCTGCTCACAGCGACACCACATTGTTGCTCCAGAAAATCAATCTTGAAGAGAAAAGTGATGAGTTCGTTTCCACGGTTGCCAAGATAGATGTCAACGGGTGGTCTGTGTATACCAGAGTATCAAAAAAAGAGATATTCGCCAAATCAAGACATGCCTATTACAAGGCCCTTATCTTCTCTTCAATCTTCTTTCTGCTGCTTACTTTGCTCATGTACTGGTTTACCGGCAAACTCAGCAAAGCTGTAAGAGATAATGTGGCTATAGAAAGTGAACTTTGTATCGCATCTGACATACAGATGGGTCTGCTCAAGCAAACGCCTCCTGAGAGCCTTTCCGGATATGGGTATGACATCAATGCATACCTTAAGCCGGCAAAGAATGTCGGGGGAGACCTATATGATTATTGTGTCCATGACGACAAGCTGTTCTTCTGTGTGGGAGACGTGTCCGGTAAAGGAATCCCGGCCTCGCTGATCATGATGGTGGTTCTCTCGCTGTTCCGTAACAAAATCAAGGATTGTGATTCTCCGGCCGAGATAATGAATTCGATAAATTCGTCGGTTGCCTTTGAGAATAAAGGGATGACTTTCTGCACCTTGTTTGTAGGTGTACTGGATCTTGCCAGCGGAAAACTCTCCTATTGCAATGCCGGCCACAATCTTCCGCTGTTGAAGGATCAGTTCCTGGAGTCGGATCCAAATCTGCCGGTGGGTGTCTTTGATGATATTGTCTATGAGAACTGTTCTGCCGACCTTGATTCCGGTGATGTCCTGCTTGTCTATACAGACGGAGTCACTGAGGCTATGAGTGGATCCGGCAAAATGTATGGTGACCAGAGGCTGCAGAAGATGCTCAAAAAAATAGCATTCGACAGCGGGGCATCCGCATCGGATATCCACAACTCCATCCTTCAGGACCTTTCCGGATTTACCCGCGGCGCCGATCAGAGCGATGATATCACAATGGTGATAATCAAAAGGAAATAGGATGGAAGTCGGCTGTCAGAACTTCCTGATGGTGGAAATCTTGAATCCGTACCAGCCTTCCTGAATCATCGTATTGAATATTCCGCTCACCTTTCCAGTGAACATGCGGAAATGTGCGGTATCTTCCAGATCTCCGTTGGTCTTCCATGTCCTGCTTCCGGCAAATCCTGCTGAAAGTATGCTCACGTGGAAATTGACCATGGTCTTCTCGTTCACGCTGAAGGACACTACCGGAGATATCTGCACTCCGTAGGTCAGCTGCTTCTGGAAACTTGGCTTGAAGGCACCCTCTCCCGTCCTCGGGTAATTCATGCCCGCATAGAGGTGGCTGTCCATCCAGACCCCGAAGCGTCTGTACGCTGCAACCCTGTAGCGTGCGAAAGGCGCCACTGACCAGCCGAACTTATTTGTGATCACATTGTCGTCTCCACTGCCGCCTGAGAAGCTCTCTGTCAGGTTGTGGCTCCAGTCGAAGGCCAGGGTTGCTCCCAGCATCAGCTTCTCATTGAGCATGTATCCGGCCTGGGGTGCTATGGAAACTCCCCAGGAAGCATCCTTGGAAGGATTGGTGGTCTTGTAGGAAGAGCTCTGGTAGTGGATGTCGAATGCGGCACCTGCGATGAACTGGGCCTTTCCCTGCAATGA
>JAGHUW010000131.1 GCA_018064625.1 Candidatus Cryptobacteroides equifaecalis
CCACCACTTGCTGAATGTAGCCTCGAGCAGGCAGTAAGGATTGTTCTCGAAGTTGCCTACACCGAAGAGCTCAGGGAGCTGCATCTTTGCCCAGAAGTGTGTGAGGTGGAATGCGATGAGTCCGAGGATGACGATACCGAGGACGAGCATGTTCTTTGCAGACCATGAATCAGCGGCAGCCTTGCTTGCCACCTCATAACGCTTCACACCACCGCGAGCCTTGATGTTCTGGGCTGTGAGCCAGCATCCGTAGAGGATGTGCACGATGAATCCGAGTGCAAGCACAGGGACCATGATTGAGATGAACGGAGTCGACATGAAGTCGCAACCGAGCTTGAAAAGACCGTCTCCGGCGCTGAAAAGCTTTTCATCTGCTGCAACAACACCGAACTTTCCTGTGAAGGAATCGATTACTGAGAAGAAATTGATTGTGGCGTGCAGAAGGAGGAAGATGATAAGGAACGCTCCACTGATGGCCTGAATGAATTTCTTACCGATTGATGAATTGAATATGAACATAATCTTGAATAATTATCCGTTTGAGACTGCAAATATAGTTTGAATCTTGCAAGTTTCATAATTTTCAAATACTTTTGTTCTTATAACCAACAAGAATATTTCAGTCATGTATAAAAGAGTATTGTTGAAACTGAGCGGCGAGAGCCTCGGCGGCGAACAGGGCAAGGGCCTTGACGTCCAGTGTCTCGCCAAGTTCGCCGGCGAGGTTGCCAAGGCAGTCAGAGCCGGTTACCAGATTGCGATAGTCAACGGAGGCGGAAACATTTTCCGTGGTCTTCAGGGTGTTGGAAAGGGTTTTGACCGCGTCACGGGCGACCGCATGGGCATGCTCGCAACCGTCATCAACTCGCTTGCGCTGTCATCGGCACTCAAGTCCGAGGGAATCAGGGCAGAGGTCTTCACAGCCACCCAGATGACCCCGATCGCAACTCTCTACACCCGCGACAACGCAGTCAAGGTGCTTGAGGAAGGAGGCGTAGCCCTCATCGCAGGCGGCACCGGAAATCCTTTCTTCTCCACAGACTCCGGCGCTGCGCTCCGCGCCCTGGAGATAGGGGCCGATGCGCTCCTCAAGGGAACAAGGGTGGACGGAGTATATACCGCAGACCCGGAGAAGGACCCTACAGCCACCAAGTACGATGAGCTGACCTTCGACAAGTGCCTCATAGACCACCTGAAGGTGATGGATGCGACCGCATACTCCCTCTGCGCACAGGACAACGTGCCGATAGTCGTTTTCGATATCAACCAGCCTGACGGACTCTGCCGCATACTCGGCGGAGAGAAGATAGGAACCATAGTTCACGCATAATATCCAAGACCATGTTAACAGATAAAGCAAAAGAAATCATAGGCGCAGCTACCTCAAAGATGGAGGACGCCTTCAACTTCCTCGAGTCTGACCTCAAGAACTACCGCGTGGGAAAGGCCAACCCGGCCATTTTCAACTCAGTGAGCGTAAACTACTACGGAACCATGACACCGCTCGCACAGGTAGCTTCCATCACCGCTCCTGATGCAAGGACACTCGCAATCCAGCCTTGGGAGAAGAGCCTCATCCCTGCAATCGAGAAGGCCATCATAGACGGAAACCTCGGATTCACCCCTCAGAACAACGGTGAGGTCATCCGCTGCACCGTACCTGCGCTTACCGAAGAAAGGCGCAAGGAGCTGATCAAGAAGGCAAAGGCTGCCGGTGAGAGCAGCAAGACCGTGGTGCGCAACGCAAGACGCGACGCCAACGACGCTCTCAAGAAGGCACAGAAGAACGACGGAATGCCTGAGGACGTTCAGAAGGAGGCAGAGGCAGAGATCCAGAAGCTCACCGATGCAAAGGTTACAGCCATAGACTCCATCGTTTCCGCAAAGGAAAAGGAGATTATGACTGTTTAAGTCCTGCAAGAATAGCCCGGAACACTTTCCTTTCCACGTCTGAGAGGAAATCCACGGAGATAGGGATGTAGAACATCCTCTCCATCAGGTTCTGCGGCATACCTATATAGTCAAGGATGCGCTGAGCATCCTTTTCTGTTGTAACCACAGCTGCAGTCGGGTGAGCCTTCACCGCAGACTGCAGTTTTCTTATGTCCCCGCGCTTATATATATGGTGGTCCGGGAACACGTATTCCCTCACTATGGTATAATAGTCGCTCAGGTAGCTCACCAGAGGGGAACTCTTGGCTATGCCGGAGAACAGGACCATCTTCTTGGAATAGAAATATCTCTTGTCTGAGGTGGAATAGAGTTTCTGTCCCTCCTCATATGATATCGTGGAGAAAAGCACTGTCTGCCTGCCTCCCTTTATGTTGGTTCCCTCGCAGCTTGATGTGTGGTATTCGCTGAAACCGAGTGAATACACGAAATTGGTGCGCTCCCAGTTATCCAGGTCGGAAGGGCATTTGGTGACTATTATCACGTCCGCCTTGTATATCCTTTCAGGCAAATCCCTCAGTCCTCCGATAGGCAGAAGGCTGTCATTCAAGACGTTGCGCTTGTAATCAACCAGAACTATATTGAGGTTGGCCCTTATCTTCCTGTGCTGGAAGGCGTCGTCCAGGACTATGATGTCCGCAGGAGGAAAGTTCTTGTTCAGGCATTTGCGGGCGGCGCGGCATGTGGCGGTCTTCTCCGGATGCACGAGCAGGTCGGCCCCCTCGTTCCTGTTCTTGTGGACTGCGACGGTGACTCCCGGGAACCTTTTCTTTATCTGCAGCGGTTCATCCCCGAAGATGGCGGCGCTGCCCTCACGGGTGACCTGCTGGAAGCCCTTGCTGTTTCTCTTGTATCCGCGGGACAGGACGGCGATGTTGCCTCCGCCCCACTCGTCGCTTTCCAGGAGCATGCGCAGTATCATCTCCACGTGCGGGGTCTTTCCGGTTCCGCCCACGGTCACGTTCCCCACGCAGATGGAAGGGACCTGCGTCGGCCTGCTCTTGCAGACGTTCTTGTCGTACAGGAAATTACGCAGCTTCAGGTAGGCGTAATAGGGGAAGAGGAGGGTTTTGTCAAGCATATCTTTCACAAATATAGTCCAGTATTCCGTATAATTCTTCCACGTCCAGGGTGGTGACCATCTTCATTCTGGTCTCCTTGAAATCCGGCAGGCCCTTGAAATAGCAGGAGAGGTGGCGGCGCATCTCATAGACTCCGCGCGGCTCACCCTTTTCCTCAAGGGAGAGGGTCAGGTGCCTTCTGGCAAGTTCCACGCGCTCCCTCACGGAGAGTTCCGGCAGCAGCTCGCCTGTCTGCAGGTAATGGCGTATCTCGCGGAAGATCCAAGGATGGCCGAAGGTGGCACGCCCTATCATGATGGCGTCCACCCCGTAGCGGTCGAAGGCTTCCCTTGCCTGTACCGCGTCGCAGATGTCTCCGTTGCCTATGATGGGAATGTGCATGCGCGGATTGTTCTTCACCGCGCCTATGAGGGTCCAGTCCGCCGCACCGCGGTAGAGCTGGCAGCGGGTGCGGCCGTGTATGGTCAGGGCCTGAATGCCCACATCCTGCAGCCTTTCAGCCAGTTCCACAATGATCTTGGAGTTGTCGTCCCAGCCCAGGCGCGTCTTCACCGTGACAGGTTTGCCCACAGCCTCGACTACGGCCTTGGTTATGGCCACCATCTTGTCCGGCTCACGCATCATTCCGGAACCCGCCCCACGCCCGGCAATCTTGGTCACAGGACAGCCGAAGTTGATGTCTATCACGTCGGCCCCGTGCCCGCCTGCAATCTCAGCGGCCCTGTCCACCATGCGCGCTGCCTCGACCATGGATTCGGGGATATGGCCGTAGATCTGTATGCCCACGGGTGACTCCTGCTCCAGGGTACGCATCTTGTCTATCGCCTTGGAGGCGTCTCTTATGAGACCGTCCGAGGGGATGAATTCCGTATAGACCATGTCAGCCCCCTGTTCCCTGCAGAGGACTCTGAAGGAACGGTCGGTGACATCTTCCATAGGTGCAAGAAGCAAAGGGCGGTCGCCCAGATCCAGGCCAGCTATTTTCATAGCGCAAAATTACTTATATTTGCGGACATGGGAAACATTTATAGCGAAAGACTTGAAGAAATCCGCAGTTTGATGCGTGCCAGAGGCTGGGATGCCCTCGTTTTATCCGGTTCAGACCCTCACTGCAGCGAATATCCGGCTGCAAGGTGGAAGCAGATAGAGTGGATCACGGGATTCACAGGCGAGGCCGCGGACATAGTGATAACCCAGGACCACGCAGGCCTGTGGACAGACTCGAGGTATTTCATCCAGGCTGGAATCCAGCTGGACGGCACCGGCTTCACCCTTCACAAGACAAGGGTGCCGGAGCAGGTGCTGATACCGGAATGGATAAGGCAGAATCTTGAAGCGGATTCCGTGCTGGTGTTCGACGGCTCTTGCCAATGTGTTGACGCTGTGACCGAATTCACGGACGAGTACAGCGTAGCCAATGTTCCCAACCTGATAGATGTACTTTGGAAAGACCGCCCTGCCATTCCTCAGACGCCGGTCTTCGCCATAGAGGCCGGGGAGACAAGGGCATCGAAACTTGCCTGGCTGAGAGAGTTCATCGCGGGAAAGGACGCCTCAGGCATGCTGATAAGCGCCCTGGACGAAGTGGCCTGGCTGCTCAACATAAGGGCAAGCGACATAGAATACAACCCAATGGCCATAGCCTACCTGCTGGTTACGGGGAAGGACGCCAGCCTTTTCATCCTGAAGGATGACGACCCTGACCCGGACAGCTGCGCCACCTTCGACATACTCCGCTCCCAGGGCATACACATACTCCCATACAGCGACGTGGAGCTGGTTCTCTCCGAGGGCTTCGAAGGCAAGCTGCTGCTGGACAGCGACACGGTGAACTACAACCTCTGGAGCATGTGCAGTGCCGATGTGGAACTCTGCGGGAGCCCGGTGCAGCTACGCAAGGCGGTCAAGAACGACTACGAGATCCAAGGCATGCGCAAGGCCCAGCTGCTGGACGGCATAGCGATGGAGAATTTCCTCTACTGGCTCGAGAAGTCAGTGCAGAGCCAGCAGGGCATCACAGAATGGGATGCTGCCGTGAAACTGGGGAAGCTCCGTGCCGAGAACGAAGGCTACACCGGAGACAGCTTCGAGACAATATCGGCCTACGGCCCCGGAGCCGCTCTTCCCCACTATATCACTCCTGAGGAGAACGCGCCGATGCTGTTTGAAAGGGGGCTGTACCTGTGCGACAGCGGTGCCCAGTACGGGTTCGGAACCACAGACATAACCAGAACGGTCCCTCTGGGAGAGTGCACAAGCCTTGAGAAGGAAGACTACACCCTGGTGCTCAAGGGCCACATTGACCTGGCGATGGCCGTCTTCCCCGAGGGCACCGCAGGCTGCCACCTGGACGTGCTGGCTCGCAACCCTTTGTGGTCTTCGAAGCGCAACTTCGGCCATGGGACAGGTCACGGCGTGGGATTTTTCCTCGGAGTGCACGAAGGCCCCCAGGGCATACGCCAGAACTTCAACAGCACGCCCATGAAAGCCGGAATGATCACATCGGACGAACCCGGCATCTACAGGGAAGGCAAGCACGGGGTAAGGCATGAGAACCTCATACTCTGCAAGGAGGCCGGAACCAACAGCTTCGGCAAATGGATGGAGTTCGAGACCCTTACGCTGTGCCACTTCGACACATCCGCGATTGTCAGGGAATTGCTCGGAAAAGCTGAGACAGAGTGGCTGAACAGGTACAACAGGCGCGTTTATGAAAGCCTGTCGCCTTACCTGTCTTCAGAGGTAAGGGACTGGCTCAGAGATAAGACCGCGGCAATCTAAATCATATCGGCGATGATGGAATCGGCTATGAACCAGTCCTTCTCCGGAATGGTTCTGCCGTCTATGCCCTTTGCGGTGCGAAGACCCAGCATCAGCCTTTCCTCTCGTATCTCCTCCTGGCTCAGATGCTCCTCGGAAGAGGTCCATCCGCACAGTTGCTGACTGTTCCATGAGCGGACATCCAGCCCCTTGAGCGAGTGGGCTCCGGGGCCCAGCCCCACGTATGGCAGCCTTGTCCAGTAGGCTGAATTGTGCTTTGAAGCGTAGCCGGGACGGCACCAGTTCGATATTTCGTAATGCTCGTACCCGGCAGCGCGCAGGCGGGAGCATATCATCTCGTACTGGCGTCGGCACTGCTCCTCGGAGGCTTCCTGATACAATCCCCTGTCCACCATCTGCGCAAGGGCGCTGCCCTCTTCGATGGAGAGCTGATAGGAGGACAGATGTTCCGGCCTCCACCCGGACAATATCTCATCCAGCGTCGAGGCAAGGATGGTGTCACTGAGTTGTGATATGCCCGTGATGATGTCCACGCTGATATTCCCAACCCCGGCCTTCCTCAGTATGGAATATGCCTGCCGGGCCCCATCCGCGCTGTGGCGGCGGTTCATCCAGCGCAGGATCCCGTCATCCAGCGACTGCACTCCCATGCTGACCCTGCTCACGCCCAGTTCCAACAGGCCCTTCACATAGGATTCCCCCTTCTCCACTATATCTTCGGGATTCACCTCGATGGTGAATTCATCCCACGGGCCTTTCTCCAGAGGGCGTACGATGGCTTCAAGACACGAAAGAGGCAGCACCGACGGGGTGCCACCTCCTATGTATAAAGTATTCAGTCCGCGGGTGGAATCCATCTCCTCCATCCTGGAACGGGCTTCGGAGCACAGGTCTTCCACATACCTGCGTATCATGTCCCCATCTTTCCCCCTGCACGCGGTCTCCGAATAGAAATCGCAGTAGGTGCAGAAACTCCTGCAGAAGGGAACATGCACGTATATCATTACCTGAGAAGGAGTTCCGCAGTTCCAAGCTGAGACTGCTCAGTATATGCCTTCACGGTGTAGATACCCTTCTTGTATGATGGGATGTTGTTTACGTAGATTCCGAGGTCTATCTCGCTGCCCTGGTAATCTATCTCACGGGATGCGGTAGCCTGAAGGTTCTCACCACCAAGGGTGAAGTTTGATCCGGAGCCGTCGAGCAAAAGCTCTCCGTCCGGATCCGTAACCCTGATGTAAACCCTCACCGGACCTCTCTCTGCAAGTTCATTCTCAACTATGCTGAGGTTCACAAGCAGGCGGACTACCTTATTTGATTTGTCGGTAACCTTGTCTGCACTGGTGTAGGCATCCACCCTGAGTCCGCGGGCCTTGAGGACTGAACCCACGCTGACGCGGCCTGTGAGGTCCTCGACCTTCTGAGAGAGTTCCTCGGAACGTCTCTTCTGCACAGCAGCCTCCTTGCGGGCTGTGGCAGCCTCAACGGTGAGCTTGTGATTGAGGGTGTTGAGGGAGTCTATCTGCACGATGTAGCTCTTCATGATGGAACGGAGGGTTCCGAGCTCCCTTTCGTACTGACGTATCTTGGCGCGGTTGGTAGCCTCTGTCTTCTGAACACGCTCAACCAGCTGGGCTATCTCCTCACGTGAAGAGTCAAGCTGCGCATTGATGGTATCATAATCTGACGAGAGGTTCTCATAATCGCTCTGAAGGGCTTTGATCTGCTCCGTAAGGTCTGACTTCTCCTCCCTGAGCTCGCCAACGAGGCGATTCTTGCTCACGAGGGTATATGCAAGCGCTGCGGCAAGCACCACAGCCACGGCTATCATGATGTTCATGATTGTTTTAAGAGAGCTTCCGGAAGCCTTTTCCTGCCTCTGTCTTTCAAGTCTCTCAAGTGGATCTTCTCTTTCCATAAAACAGTATTTTTACAGTCAATATGCAAAAGTAACAAAAATTGTGCTTAATTTGCACTTATGAAATATATCATACGCTCAATCAAATACTTTTTCTGCCTTATGGTCATACTCAGCGTGCTTGTCTTCGCCCTGGTGACCCTTGGCTATGCTGACGCAAACCTGGAGACGCTCTTCGTTAACGGCTATGATTCCTACTGGCAGATAGCACTGCTCATGGCGGTATTCGCACTCATTTACCCGAAACTCGGATTCACAAGCAGGCAGGTCATACTCCCGGGCTCTTTCAGCGAAACGGCTCCCGTGGTAAAAAGGGCCATGGAAGGCCTCGGCTATATTCTTGAAAGACAGGAAGGAGAAGACCTTTATTACAAAAAGTCCTCTGCGGCTTCAAAGGCTCTGAAGATGTGGGAGGACAGAATAAGCTTCACCAGGACGGCAACGGGATTCTCCGCAGAAGGCCTCACAAGGGACCTTCCGAGAATAATGGCTGCGATAGAAAGGGAAGCTATTCGGTAGCGATCTGCGCTGCGGCGGCTTCCAGGGCATCGTAGAACTCCTGCCCGTAATTATCCACAAGAGGTTTTTTGAGAAACTGATAGACAAGGGTGCCCTCGCGGCGCCCTTTTTCAAATGCAGGCCTGCATACGTCCCAGTGGTGCACGTTCAGGGCCTGCCCGCCGCCGGTGAGCTTCGTGACGCGGATCGGATAGAGGCTGCATGATACAGGTTTCTTCCTTCCGCTCTTCTCGATGGCACAGAGGCACTCCCCCGCAGGGCCGAAGTGGCAGAAGGCGCATTCGCAGGAGCCGTCCACCAGAGGGGTGACGATATCTCCATCGATGTCTATCTCGAAAAATCCTTTCTTCCCAACGGCATCCCTTCCCTGCTGGCGCATCAGATGGGAGAAGTCATCGTAGCAACGTTCTATCTCATCCGGTTCATTTTCCTCCATAGGTGCACCGCTGTCACCCTCGATGCAGCATATTCCGCGGCAGGTCTCGTAATCGCAGCTGAAATACTCCGTCACGACGTCTTCCGAGACGAGTATGTCCCCTATCTGTATTATTGTTCCGAATCTGTGTTTCATTCTATGGTATAATCTACTGATGATGCGGTCTCAAGTGCCTTGAGCATGGCGCTGACTGAAGCCGCAGTGACCGATGCGACCGCCTTCTTGTTGTTTTCCAGCATGTTCTTGCCCTCCGAATAACGTGTCAGGACGGCATTCATCAGGTGTTCCGGGGATGAGGAAACACCGTTGTAGTAGGCCTGCATCATCGATTTGTAATGTTTCAGCAAGGCATCGTCTATCTCTATGGATCCGGCATTGTCCACGCATTCCCTGACAATCTCCCTGATGGATTCCGGAGAAGCCGGCTCTACTCCCATTGCAAGTCCTGAGGGCACAGCCGGTCTGGCATCTATGAATATTGTCACCTGTTCCTTTGGGATTATGTCCAGAGCTCCGTGTATGGTTGCAAACGCACCGTATTCGGCCAGCCTGGCATTCAGATTGTCCTGCAATATCCATGTGGCAAGTGTCCATGAGGAGAAATTGGCCACCGAGAAGGTTATAGGTATGCAGAAGGCTATGGACGAGCCCATCTCCAGGGCTCCTATCACACCGGTCCCGGACACGTCGGCATAGCTTCTTGTTCCGGCGACAGGAGTCTTGTCAAGCATTGGACGGGGAGCGAACCTTCTCTCCGTGGCAAAGCCTCCCAGGTACCTGCAAAGGTCTTTCTGCAACTCCTCGGCAGGAAGATCCCCTATCAGGACAAGCACGCCGTCCGTGAGTCTGGAGAACTGGTTCATGAAATAGACCTCCGTCCTGGCCTGGAAATCCGAAGGAAGCTTCACGGGAGCGTCGGTCCTGTTGAAAGGGTAATCGGGGAATATCTTCTCCTCAAGGAAAAATTCCGTGTTCCTTGGGGCCAGGCGGGCCATTTCCTTGCGCAGAGGGGCTTCCCTGCGCATCTGCTCGAAGGCTCTGATGTCCGGGCGGCGGTTGTTGCTGACAGTGAGAAGGGCCCGCATGACGGTAGGGAAACTTCTGGCAGGGGCATCTCCCGTCAGCCTGAGGTCTGAAAGGGTGGACGTGCACTTCATATTGATGCCGTTCATTGCCAGGCCCCTGAGGAGCTGCTCGCCTGAGATGGAATTGAAGTTGCTGTTCCAGAGCATGCCTCCCACGTACTCCTCCTCGCCTCTCCTGAGGTCTTTGATCTGGGTGTATCCGCCATTGACCATCAGCGCGTAGCTGAACCTTCCGCTTCCGGGAGTGTTCTTATAGACCACCCTCATGCCGTTGCTGAAGGTCCAGAGCCGGCCGCCGGAAATCGGTTCGGCAGCATCGGACTTGAGCTTAAGCCTGCTCCCCGACGCACCCTGAAGTTTGTCCGGGTTGAAGCTGAGAGGCTTGATGGAAGCCGGAGTGGAGTACCATCCGGCCTTGTATGAAGAGACTATTGCGCTTTCGTCGCCCACCCCCTCCGGCAGGTCGAAGCGTACATACATATTCCTGTCCCTGTCCAGCAGGGCCTGCACATAGCCGTTGAAAAGGCCCAGTTCCCTGTCTTCCGGCAGGTTCCTGCTCACTATGAACTCAGGAAGGGCGGAAGGCGAAGCCAGACTCGTGCCGAAAAGATATGAAGAGACGCATTTGTCAACGTAGCCGGCATTGGTCTCGGACGCGGAGGAGAGTTCCTCGTAGGCTGCCGTCTGCACCATCTTCCTGACCTTGCTGAATTCATGTATGCCTGCTCCGTAGCGGTCCAGGTCCCCTATTTCCGCCGACACCAGCGCCGCAGCACGGTTCACCTCCGAGGCAGAGGTGTAAATGCTGAACCTGTACATGACGTCTCCGGTGGAGAGCATCTCGTCAGAGTATTTGAACCTTACATCCGCAAGGGGTATGCCGGCCTTGCGGAAAGAGAAGCGAAGCCTTTCCTCCAGGACCTTGCCCAGCTGGCGGGCCATCATCCTGGACACGAGCGGCAGGGCGGTCCCCAGGGTATTCTCCGGAGCACGCATCGAGCGGCACATAACGTGGATGGCGGCCAGGTTCTCCGTCCTGTTCCTCGAGAAGCGTATTGCAAGGGTGTCCGTAGGCTTCCATTCGTAATCAATCTTGAAGTCTTCCGTCCCTCTCTGTTCCAAAAGCAGGGAGTATAGAATCAGCCTCTCGTGTATGTCCTCAGGGACGATATCGCCGGCTATGACCACAGCCTGACGTCCGCGGCTTGAGGATGCAATGTCGAAGAGCATCATCACGGCCGTATCGGTAACTGCCTTGTCATAGAGGGGCATGTCTCTGAAATCGAAGCGCGTAGCCTCTGGAGAATAGCTTATATAGCCCTTCTCAGAGCATTTTGCCCCATTGGAGCTGAAGAAGCGATAGGCTTTCCTGCCAGGGAAATGAGGAAGTTCATTGAGCATGCTGCGGGAAAGTTCCGGATTGCAGAATCCCTTCTGCACAAGAGCGAAATCAGCCCGTCCCACCCTTTCCTTGTTCTTCACCAGATAGTACTCCACCCCGTTGGGCAGAACCCCCTTGGAAATGGCCGGATCCTTTGGCAGAGACGGCAATTCCTGCCCGCAGAGGGCAAGAGAAAATGTAATAAAAAGTATTATTGGACCAATTATTCTCATATTAACTGCAAAAGTAAAAACAAAATTACTATTTTTGTATCTCGTAAAACAAAACGGATATAAGTTATGAAGAAGATTTTTGCAACAATTGCAGCCATCGTCCTCGCTGCAGGTCTGTCTTTCGCACAGGATCTCGCAAGCGCAACTGAACTTTACAACAACGGTGCGGCAGCCCTCGCCAACGGAGACAAGGCAGGCGCACTCGAAGCATTCAACCAGGCACTTACCGCAGCTACAGCTCTCGGTGAGGAAGGAAAGGAAGTGGCTGACAACTGCAAGAACGCTATTCCAAAGGTGACTCTCTCTCTCGCAAAGGATGCCTTCAAGGCAGCTGATTATGACGCAGCAATCGCAAAGGTGAAGGAAGCTGCCGAGCTCGCAGGAAAATATGCAGAGTCCGAGACAGCAGAAGACGCAGCTACCCTCCTCCCTCAGTTCTTGACACAGAAGGGAAACAGCCTCATCAAGGAGAATCCGGCAGCTGCCGCAGCTGTTTACAAGGAAGCTCTCGCCCTTGACCCGGACAACGGAAGCACAGCTCTCCGCCTCGGCCAGGCACTCAACGCTTCAGGCGATTTCGAGGGTGCTGTCGCAGCTCTTGAGCAGGCAGCCGCAAACGGACAGGAGGCAAATGCAAAGAAGCAGCTCTCCACAATCCACCTCAAAAAGGCTTCTGCAGCTCTCAAGGAGAAGAAGTTCACAAACGCAATAGACCTCGCTCTCAAGGCAAACGAGTACTCCGCAAACCCTCAGGCTCTCCAGGTGGCAGGAACAGCCGCTCAGCTCGCAGGCAAGAACAATGACGCCATCAAGTACTTCACAGAGTATCTTGAGGCTGCTCCTACAGCAAAGAACGCAGGCCAGATTGCATATACAGTCGGTGCTCTCTACCAGGGAGCAAAGAACATCGAAAAGGCTAAGGAGTATTACCAGAAGGCATCCACCGACCCTAAGTACGGTGCTGAGGCCAAGAAACTTCTCGACACTCTCAAATAATGACAGCACTAGAGCTTCTCGCTCCAGCAAGGAATAAGGAAACCGGCGTCGCAGCCATCAACTGCGGCGCCGATGCCGTATATATCGCAGGTCC
>JAGHUW010000016.1 GCA_018064625.1 Candidatus Cryptobacteroides equifaecalis
CCATCGGGGGTTTATACTGTTTCCGCCATGTCTTCTGAATCCCAGGAGCCTGCGTATTCCCGTCCGCAGTTCGCAGATGAGCAGGTTGTGAAGCTCGGGTCGGGGGAGTCGGTGTGTGCCAGTCTGCTCTGCACCCAGTCCAATTCCGGCGTTCGGCTTGACGTGAGCCCGGATTTCCGTTCGCAGTTCCCGTCGGCCGTGCTCTATCTCAAAGGACCGGGAGGCCGCCTGATGTATTCCTATGGGGAAAAGCGTACGGCATATTTCCTGCCCGGGACTTTCAGCGTGACGATGGCGGATGGCTCTTCGGGGGAGGTTCAGGTGCTGACAAGGGAACTTGAACCCGGGCAGATCCTCAGCCTGAGGCTGGGCTTCTCGCAGTCCGGCCCTGCCAGGGGAGGGATAGAGGTCAGGACGGATACGTCGCGGGTGCGCGTGACAGAGGAATATGTCTATACGGGCGCAGAGGTGTCTTCCGGAGATGACGGATATTATACTGTGCCCGAGGTGGCTTCCCACGTTGGGGAGAGGGATGTGCTTGTATGCGGCTATATAGTCGGCTCCTGCCCTTCGTCCTCGAAGGTGGAGACCGCGGCGCCGTTTACGAAGGCCACAAATATTGTCATAGCTGCCAGAACGTCATTTTCTGACAAAGCGTCATGCGTGTCGGTGGAACTTCCTTCCGGTGCTGTGAGAAATGCCCTGAATCTGCTTGATCATCCGGAGAATCTCGGGCGTAAGGTGCTGCTTAGGGGGAATATAGAGGCTTCCTATTACTCCATGACGGGCTTGAAGTCCGTCAGTTGGTATGAATGGGATTGACATCTTGTATATTTGGCCTGGATTTTGTATATTTGTAAGCTGATTGCAGGATTAGCACATCGGTAGTGCATCGGCTTCCCAAGCCGAGGAGGCGGGTCCGACTCCCGTATCCTGCTCTAATTCATTTTTAAATATGGCATTTGCAAACATTATCAAAGCCATTTTCGGATCCAAGGCAGATCGTGATTACAAGGCTGTAAAGCCCGTGCTGGATAAGATCCTGGCTGTTTACCCTGAAATCGATGCGCTCTCCAATGATGAACTGAGAGAGCGTTCTGCATTTCTTAAAGCCAAGCTCCGTGAGGTGGAGGCCCCATTCGAGGCCCGTATCGCGGAGATTTCCTCCGAACTTGAAAAGGACATTCCTGTCTCCGAGAAGGAGAAGCTTGCAGGAGAGTCCGACAAGCTCGTCAAGGATGAGGATGAGGCAATAGAGAAATGCCTTACCGAGATACTTCCGGAGGCGTTCGCCATCATGAAATCCACGGCGCGCCGCTTCAAGGAGAACGAGACCATAGAGGTTACAGCCACCCAGTTCGACCGTGACCTTACCGTTGCTCATGACTTTGTTACGGTCGATGGCGACAAGGCTACCTACCGCAACCACTGGCTTGCCGGTGGAAACGAGGTGAAATGGGATATGGTTCATTACGATGTGCAGCTCATCGGTGGTATTGCCCTGCATCAGGGAAAGATCGCAGAGATGGCTACCGGTGAGGGAAAGACCCTCGTGGCAACCCTGCCGGTGTTCCTGAATGCCCTTGCAGGAAAGGGCGTCCACATGGTTACCGTGAACGACTACCTGTCAAAGCGTGACTCCGAGTGGATGGGCCCTCTCTATATGTTCCATGGACTTTCCGTAGACTGCATAGACAAGCATCAGCCGAACACCGCTGCCAGAAGGAAGGCATATGAGTGCGACATCACCTTCGGTACCAACAATGAGTTCGGTTTCGATTATCTCCGTGACAATATGGCGGTTGTGAGCGAGGACCTCGTTCAGCGCAAGCATCACTTCGCCATTGTGGATGAGGTGGACTCGGTGCTCATCGATGATGCCAGAACCCCTCTCATCATATCCGGCCCGGTGCCAAGGAATACGAATGACGACCAGTTCATGGAGTACCGTCCTTACGTGGAGAAGCTCTATCAGGCACAGAGGACACTCATCAACCAGACTCTCAACGAGGCCAAGAAGCTCATCGCCGCAGGTGACGAGCAGGAAGGCGGAAAGCTCCTTCTCCGTGTGCACAAGGGACTTCCAAAGTACCAGCCTCTCATCAAATACCTCAGCGAGCCGGGTATAAAGGTTCTCCTCCAGAAGGTCGAGAACTACTATATGCAGGATAACGAAAGGGAGATGCCTGTGGTCACAGACCCTCTCTACTTTGTCATAAACGAGCAGCTCCACTCCGTGGACATGACGGACAAGGGTCACGAGATCCTTGCCAACTCCGTAGGTAACGACAATTTCTTCGTCCTCCCGGATGTCGGCTCACAGACGGCTGAGATAGAGCATTCGGACCTCACTCCTGCCGAGAAGCGTCAGAAGAAGGATGAGCTCCTCGCCGACTTCTCCACCAAGAGCGAGCGCGTGCATACGATTTCACAACTCCTCAAGGCATATACCATGTTCGAGAAGGATGTGGATTACGTCATCATGGACGGCAAGGTGAAGATCGTTGACGAGTCCACCGGCCGTATCATGGAGGGACGTCGCTGGAGCGACGGTCTGCACCAGGCTGTGGAGGCCAAGGAAAACGTGAAGGTCGAGGCTGCTACCCAGACCTTCGCCACCATCACACTTCAGAACTACTTCCGCATGTATCACAAGCTTGCCGGAATGACCGGTACGGCTGAGACCGAGGCAGGTGAGTTCTGGAGCATATACAAGCTTGACGTCATGGTCATCCCTACGAACCGTCCGGTTCTTCGTGACGACCAGGATGATATAATCTACAAGACCAAGAAGGCCAAGTACAACGCCGTGATAGAGCGTATCGTGAAGCTTTCCGAGGAAGGCCGTCCGGTGCTCGTGGGTACCACGGACGTGGAGACCTCCGAGCTCCTGTCCCGTATGCTCCGCATGCGCGGCATCAAGCACAATGTCTTGAATGCCAAGGAGCATGCAAGGGAGGCCGATATCGTTGCCCAGGCCGGTCAGAGCTCTTCCGTGACCATAGCCACCAACATGGCCGGACGTGGTACGGATATCAAACTCTCTCCTGAGGTGAAGGCAGCCGGTGGTCTCGCCATCATCGGTACAGAAAGACATGACTCACGCCGAGTCGACCGTCAGCTCCGCGGACGTGCCGGACGCCAGGGTGACCCGGGTTCTTCAACCTTCTACATCTCGCTTGAGGACAAACTCATGCGTCTCTTCGGTTCAGACAGGATTGCCTCCATGGTCGACAAGCTCGGCATGGGTGATGACGAGGCCCTTGAGAGCCCTATGCTTTCAGGAGCAATCGAGCGCGCTCAGAAGAAGGTGGAGGAGAACAACTTCGGTATCCGCAAGCGTCTGCTCGAGTACGACGATGTCATGAACTATCAGCGTGAGGCAATCTACTCACGCCGCCGCAACGCAATATCCGGAGACAAGATCGAGATTGACCTCCAGAACATGATGGTGGATACTGCAACGGTACTTCTCAACCAGACAAGAGGCCTTTCTTTCGAGGAGTTCGAGCAGGAGCTTATCGCCCAGCTTTCAGTGGATTCCGGCTTCGATGAGGAGTTCTACAACAAGGCCAAGGACAGCGAGAAGATCAGCCGTCTTTGCGAACATATGTTCGAGGCCTACAGGCGCAGGATGGATGGTCTCGTGGAGAAGCTCAATCCTATCATCAGACAGGTGTTCGAGAAGCAGGGCTCGATGTATCAGAACATCGCCATCCCTGTATCGGACGGTGTGAAGCAGATGACTCTCTCTGTGAACCTTGAGAAGGCTTACAATTCAGACGGACGCGAGGTTGCAAAGACCCTCTCCAAGAATATAATCCTCTATCAGATCGATGAGCACTGGAAGGAACATCTCCGTGAGATGGATGACCTCAAGCAGAGCGTTCAGAATGCCTCTTACGAGCAGAAGGACCCTGTTGTGGTTTACAAGCTCGAGAGCTACAACCTCTTCTCGCAGATGCTTGAATCCCTTAACAAGGACGTACTCTCGTTCCTCTTCAAGGCCATGATCCCTCTTGTTGATGCGGATCAGAGACCTCCGCAGAGGTCAGTCCAGAGAGGTCCTGACCCAAGCCAGCTCAGGGCTCAGAGAAATGAGCTCAGCACCAATGGTGAGCAGCAGGCCCGCGGACCTGTGAAAGTGGATAAGAAAGTAGGTAGAAATGATCCATGCCCATGCGGCAGCGGATTGAAATATAAGAATTGTCATGGAAAGAACATTATCTAACAAAAAGCCTGCGACAGAGGTCGTGGATGTAAATGAAGTCAGCCGTATCGCAAGAGGTACCGTACTTGTGGGAGACCTCTCGTCATTGAATGATATCCGTGTCGACGGCAAGGTTGAAGGCACCATTTTTTCTCAGGGAAAGATTGTGATTGGCGAGAATGCTGAACTCAAGGGTTCCATGCTCTGCACAAGTACCGATTTCTGGGGCAAGATGGAAGGTAATCTGTATGTCAAGGATCTTCTTTCCATAAAGTCTACTGCAAGCATAAACGGAGAGATCCGTGCAAAGAAATTCCAGGTTGAGATGGGTGCAAGCATAAACGGTACCATCAAGATGATAAGTGAGGATGACTTTGACAAAGATTGCAAGAGTGTAGTAAAGGCTGTCCTTCCACAGGAATAAACAATGCGAAACAGGATTTTATCTACATTTGTCCTGGCACTTATGTTCGAAGTAGGTGCCGGGGCTTATGGTATATTTGACGAGAGGAACATTGTTCTCTCTCTGGGTGCCATAAGCGACGTTCATATAGATTCCCCGGCCAACGCTGTGGCGGATAAATTCACCAACGCTCTCAGACAACTGGGGGAGACTGCTGCAAAGGACGATCCTGACGGATTGGACGGTGTGCTCGTGGTTGGTGACCTTGTGAATAATCCTTACAAGGATCCATCAGCGTACGTGCAGGTCGATTATTTCCGTGATCTTTACAAGTCAGTTTATCCTGACCTTTCACGTGTCCCTATGGTCTATACACAGGGTAATCACGATACATACAAGGAGTGGAACGAGAATACCGTCCAGGAGGGAAAGAACATCAGTTCAAGACTCGGCCCGGAGTTTTTTCTCACGGATCAGGACAATGAGGCCCGCGAGAGCATGGCCTGCCGCCATTGCCTCATAGGCTCCACCCATGTGCTCTGCATGACCCCTAATGGAAAGAGTCCTGTCGTATATGATTCCAAGGCCATAGAATGGCTCGATGCCCGTCTGGCGGAGATAACTGCTGCCGATCCGGACAAATATGTGCTTGTGCTCACACATGCCATGATTTCTAATACTGTATATGGCAGCATGCTGGGTAATTACTGGTCAACGGCAGCCTTGACCCCTGTACTTGAGAAATATCCGCAGGCAGTGGCATTCGGCGGTCACCTGCATTTCCCACTGAACGATCCCCGAAGCATCTGGCAGGGGAAGTTCACTGCAATGGGAACATCTTCGGTCCGCTATATGGCTCTCGAGAACGGACATTATGAATATATGGCTGGAGCTACCGTGATGAAGGACAGGGATGAATATTCCCAGGGACTTCTCCTTCAGTTCGATGTTCATGGAAACATGCGCATTACACGTATGGATTTCTATCATGGTGCTTCAATAGATGAACCATGGGTTTTGAGCCATCCTGAACCTTCGCTCAAACACCTCAAGCCATACAGGCATGATACCAGGATGAAGGCGAACAGAAGGCCGTCTCTCTCTACCATGGATATCCAGGTTGGGGAAGCCGTCAAAGGTGTGGTGTGGCCTGTGAATCTCGTGTTTGCATCAGGAAAGGACGACGAATTCGTGCATCATTACGTAATCACCCTCAAGACCAACGGGGAGCAGCAGCTGGTCAAGAAAATTCTTGCCGACTTCTACCGCCACCCGCAGACATCTGAAATGAAAACCCTCTGGAATGAGCCTGT
>JAGHUW010000096.1 GCA_018064625.1 Candidatus Cryptobacteroides equifaecalis
TCCTCAGGCATTGGCACGAAGGCTGCGACCCAGAGAAGGTCCAGGACTACGTTCTTGACAAAGCTCTGCCAATGCTCCAGGTGTATCATCTGGCCGAAGCATCCGCAGTCCATCTCCGGATTGGCTATCCAGAGTATGAGGGTGAGGAGTGTGAAGAAGCCAAGGGTAGCGGCGGTGGTCAGGGCCACCGGCTTTTTCCATACACCCGTGATGAGGGCGGCGCCGAGGCTTGTCTCGAAAAGTGAGAAGATGTCCGAGAAGACCATTGCCGCAGGCTTGAGGAAACCCAGGTGGAGGAACTTGAAGTAAGCCTCCATCACCAGGGACGATCCCAGCGGGTCCATGAGCTTGAGGATTCCGGCTACAAAGAACACGCAGCCTATGACAAGGGCGCTAAATCTCTTCATAAATCTTCTTTATCTTGTCAAAAATCACATCTGCCGGAAGCATGTCTCCGTTTGCGTCCGAGCAGTCCACCACTATGAATGATGGGTCGTCGGCGGCCTGCATCCTGTAGATGTCGCGTACCCTTTTCTGGAAGTCGAGGCTGGCCTCATGTATGTCCTGCTGGCCGTTGAGGTAGTCCCTGTCCGTTCCCTGCCTGTTTTTCTTCAGGCTGTTCTCAACGAAGCTGATAGGTACGTCGAGGAAGATGTTGAGATCCGGTCTCGGGAGATTGAAATCCCCGTACTCAGTCTCGTTTATCCATCTGCGCAGGTCCTGTGCCTCGCTTTCGGAGCTGAGCTTGGCGCATTGGTACGCAATGTTGGAGTATACGTATCTGTCCAGGAGGACGGTACCCCCATCCTCCAGGACCTTACGTATCTCATCTGCAGCATTATGCCTGTCCTCGGCAAAGAGCAGGGCGACCAGCTGCGGGTGAACGGAGTCTATGGCTCCGAAGTCGCCGCGCAGGAACTTGCTTATCAGCTCTCCGTAAACAGGGGCGTCATATCGCGGGAAGTGTATGTATTTCATTCCGTCCGGGCAGACAGAGCTCAGGTATTCCCTGAACTTCTTTACCTGTGTGGATTTCCCGGCTCCGTCGAGTCCTTCGAGTACAATCAGCATAATACTTTGTCTTTTAGAATGTTACCAGATCTTTACCCTATTCTCGGGTGCAACGTAGAGGGAGTCGCCAGGCTGGATGCCGAAGGCGTCGTACCAGTGGTCGCACTGTGCCAGAGCACCGTTGATGCGGAGTTTTGCGCAGGAGTGAACGTCTATCATGGTCATGTAGCGGAGCATCTCGTCCGATACCGTGCCTGCCCAGAGGTTTGCGTAGGAGAGGAAGAAGCGCTGCTCAGGAGTGAATCCGTTGTCGTCGGAGAGCTTTCCGTGCTTGCCCTGCCAGATCTGGAGGGCTTCGTAGGCTACGTTGAGTCCGCCGTGATCTGCCAGATTCTCACCGAGGCAGAGTTTTCCGTTGGCGTGGAGCTCCCCGGGGATTACCCAGAGTGTGTCGAAGAAGTCTGAGAGCTGCTGCGCAGGCTTGTTGAAGGCCTCCACGTCGGCCTCGTTCCACCACTGGTTGAGGTTTCCGTTCTTGTCGTACTGGCGGCCCTGGTCGTCGAAACCGTGGGTCATCTCATGGCCTATCACCACTCCGATGGAGCCGTAGTTTGCGGCAGCGTCGGCATAGAGGTCGAACAGAGGTGCCTGGAGGAAGCCTGCAGGGAAGCAGATCTCGTTGGTGGTAGGGTTGTAGTATGCGTTGACGGTCTGAGGGGACATGTGCCACTCGTCGCGGTCCACAGGCTTGTTGTAGGTCTTGGAATAGCGAAGGTCCCAGTAGAACTTCGATGCTTCCATCACGTTCTCGTAGAGGGACTTCTCCGGGTCTATGACGAGGGCGCTGAGGTCGTCCCACTTGTCCGGATAGCCCACCTTTACGTAGAAGGCTGCGAGCTTGTCAAGAGCTACGGCCTTGGTCTCCTCGCTCATCCACTCCTGGGCCTTGATTCTCTCTCCGAGGGCCTCCTGGAGGTTGTGCACGAGCTCCAGCATCTCTGTCTTGGCCTGAGGAGGGAAGAACTTCTCCACATACATCTGGCCGACTGCCTGGCTGAGCAGGCCGTCAACCATGCCCACGGCTGTCTTCCAGCGCGGGGTCTTTACCTTTGCGCCGGTGAGCTTGCGGTTGAAATCGAAGTTTTCGTCCGTGAATGCGTCTGAAAGATATGCTGACGCGCCTGAGATGAGCTCAAACTCGTAGATGGTCTTGAGGTCCTCAAGAGGGGCGGTCATCAGTATCTCGCAGGCCTTTGCCACAGGAGCCGGCTGGCCGAGGTTGACCTCCTTGGTCTCGCTGTAGCGGTAGAGGTCGAGGTACTTCCTCCAGTCGAAGCCTCCGCAATCGCTGCAAAGCTGCTCCACGCTGATCTTGTGGTAGTTTCCTTCAGGGTCGCGCTGCTGCTCCTGGGAGTATGAAGGTACGGCTATGCTGGTCTGAATCTCCATCACGGTGTTCATCTTCGCAATTGCCTGCTCCTCTGAGAAGCCGCTGAGAGTGAAGAGATTGATGCCGTGCTGGCGGAAGGCTTCCCTTATCTCCACGGTCTTGGGGTCGTTGGAGAGGTAGTAGTCCCTGTTGCCGAGGGAGAGGCCGCCCTGGTATATCCCCACTATGTTTTCAGCGGAGTTCTTGTCGTCTGCGCTGACATAGAGGCCGAAGAGCAGGTCGTCGTGCTCTGTGGCGCAGCGTGCGATGAGTTCCTCCCTGCTGGAGATGGCCTGGATCTTTGCAAGCTCCTTCAGGAGAGGTGCGGCACCTTCGCTGTTGAGGCGGGTGCTGTCCATAACCATATTGTAGACGTCGGCAATCTTCTGCTGTGTGCTGCCGCTCTTGTGCTTGCCGGCTGCGATGTCCTGGATGAGGGCTGCGAGGTTCTTTGTATTGTCGTCCCTTACCTTATAGACTGTTCCCCATCTTGCGTACTCAGGCGGCTGGGGATTGTTGATGACCCAGCGTCCTGTTGCGTACCTGGCGAAGTCGTCCACGGCGCGGGCGGTGGTGTCCATGTTCTCATAGTTGATTCCCGCCGTTTTCTGCGGTTGGGTGTTGCAGGCTGTAAGTATGCTTGCTGCAATTGCCATAATGATTGAACTTTTTCTCATATTTGTATTTTGAACTTGCGAAGTTATAAAAAAATGAGAAGAATTCTTTTTGTCTGCCACGGAAATATATGCCGTTCGCCCATGGCTGAGTTCATAATGAAGGCTTTGGTGAAGGCATACGGCCTTGAGGATAGTTTTCAGATAGAGTCTGCAGCCGTTTCCACGGAGGAGATAGGCAATCATATCTACCCGCCTGCGCAGCGCTGCCTTACCCAGCACGGTGTACCTTTCGACCGCAGCCGTACCGCAAGGCAGGTGCGCCGCTCGGATTATGATCTTTTTGACAGAATCATCTGCATGGATGAGTCCAACCTCCGCCTCATCAAGAGAATCATACCTTCGGACCCTGAGGGCAAGATACATCTTCTGATGTCCTATACCGGAAGGCACAGGGATGTGGCAGGCCCTTGGTACACAGGGGATTTCGAGGCAACCTTCCAGGATTGCCTTGCAGGATGCGAGGCAATGCTCAAG
>JAGHUW010000078.1 GCA_018064625.1 Candidatus Cryptobacteroides equifaecalis
AGCCACAGAGCAGTATAAACGTTCACGGAAACATTCAGCCTTGAAACCTCTACAGGCTCAAGCATATCTATGGTAGCCACAACGTCCTGTTCCTCGAAGCCCAGCCAATAGCCGCTGCGGAAATCCTGAGGCCCCCTCAGACCGTCCGTCAGCATGCCGGCACCCTCATAAGAATGCACCAGGGCAGGCTGATTCTCCAGGCTCACAGGCTTGAAGGTGGATTTTGCAATCTGGTAGCGCTGCTCGGAAACTTCAGACATCACGCCATCACGGCATGCGGCCATCTTGAGTACAAGCGGGCCATCCACAGTCAAAGGAGACTCATATAGAGGAGAGTGCGCATCCGGATCCTCTCCGGTCATTGTATAATGTATCGGAGCTCCGTCCATCACGCCGGCGCTGACGGCATAGCCCTCTGCGGAAGGCTTGGAAACGATATTCACCTTGTCGTCCACGCCCTTGAAATAGTTCACACCCATCTGCTCATAAATGGCCTCGAGGCGCGGCAGAGCGGAAACGAAGCGGAAATAGGCCTTGTTCCCAGGGGCGATCCACTGCACCTCGGCCATTGCGGCAAGGCGCGGCAGCAGCATCTCCGATGCCCTGTCCTCTGTGGCGACGAACTCAGTCCAGAGGTTTGCCTGCGGGCCGATGACAAAGGCCTGTTCTTCCTCTGAAAGGCCCTGCGGAAGAGGCTCGAAGTCATACACCTGGCGGAGAGTCACCAGTCCGGTGCTGAGCACCTCGCCGGGAGCCGGAGCCTTCTGCTCGTAATCGAAATAGCAGAAGCGCGTAGGGGTCATGATTACAGGGTGTCCGGCCCTGGCCGCGTCGGCTCCGCTTCTCACGGCCCTCCAGGCCATGACGGTGGCGTTCGGCGCAAGCTCGCCCTCGAGCATCTCATCCCAGCCTATGATGCTGCGGCCGCGGCTGTTCAGGTACTTCTCAACCTCAGTCATAAGGTAGCTCTGGAGGTAAGCCTCCTTGGGGTGCCCGCCGTCAACGAGGCCGAGTTCAGCCGCCTTTGCCTGGCACTTCGGGCAGTCGTGCCAGCGCAGCCGCGGGCACTCGTCGCCGCCTATGTGTATGAGGGTTGACGGGAATACATCCATCACCTCGTCGAGAACCCCTTTCAGGAACTCGAGGGTGGCAGGATTGCCCACGCAGAGCACGTCTTCGCTGATGCCCCAGCGCGTGCGGACCTCGTACGGTCCACCGGTACAGCCGAGCTGAGGATAGGCTGCAAGGGCCGCCTGCATGTGACCCGGAAGGTCGATCTCCGGTATTATCTCTATGTTACGTTCCGCTGCGTAGGCAACGAGCTCGCGGCACTGTTCCTGTGTATAGAAGCCCCCGTGAGGGATGCCGTCGTAGCTGACGTCTGTCCTGTTGCTGCCTACCTGCGTCTCCTTGCGCACAGAACCCACCTCGGTCAGAAGAGGATATGCCTTGACCTCGAAGCGCCAGCCCTGGTCGTCCGTGAGATGCCAGTGGAAGCGGTTGCAGCCATGCAGGGCAAGCACGTCGATGAACTGCTTCAGATAATCTATGCTGAAGAAATGACGCGAGCAGTCGAAGAGGACCCCGCGGTAGCCGAAGCGCGGCTCTGCGCTGACTGTGGCGCAAGGCAGGGCGAAGCTTTCCGTTGCCCCAAGCGGAAGTGACTTCCTGAGGGTCTGCACCGCGTAGAAAACGCCGGCAGAAGAGCCTCCAGCAACAACGGCGCCGCTTCGGCCCACCTTGATGGAATAAGCCTCCCTGTCCATGGAGGCATCCAGCCTGAGGGTAACATCTCCCTTGCCGGGCACGCAGCCAAGCTGCAGGCCTGTCATCTCCTTCACATAGTCTGCAAGGAATGCGGCATTGCGCTGCATGGCCTCATCCCCTTCCGTATAGCCTATGGTAGAGCCGGCATCCAGCACCAGAGCACCGTGCCTAAGGCGCACTTCAGGAGAAGGTATCACATCATAATCTGCCACCGGACAGTCCGGCGCCTGGCAAGAAGCAAGGGCCAGGGCACACATAGCAAGGACGAATATTCTTTTCATGACGTAAAGATAAAAAAAATGGGATGCCTGAACAAACAGACATCCCACTTTAATATGATAGGGTTAGAATTACTCAGCAACAACCTCTACCTTAACGGTAGCGAATACGCCCTTGTAGCACTTAACCTTTGCCTCGAACTCACCAAGCTCCTTGATCTCAGGAACGGTAACGTTCTTCTTGTCAACATCTGGAAGCTGCTCTGCAACCTGAGCTGCGGTAACTGCACCATAGAGCTTTCCGCTCTCGCCGACCTTGGCAACGATCTTTACAACAATTGCTGAAAGCTTTGCTGCTGCAGCCTCTGCGTCAGCAACGAGCTTAGCCTCCTTGTGAGCCCTCTGACGGATGGTCTCCTCGTGCTGCTTGAGAGCAGATGCAGTGGCAACTGTAGCGAAGCCCTGCGGTACGAGGTAATTGAGAGCGTAACCTGTCTTAACTTCTACCACCTCTCCGGCCTCGCCGAGATTGGCAACTTCTTTCTTAAGGATGATTTTCATAACTCTCAATATTATTTAAGAAGGTCTGTTACATATGGGAGAAGAGCGAGTGAGCGAGCGCGCTTCACTGCCTGAGCTACCTTGCGCTGGAACTTGAGTGAAGTACCGGTGATGCGGCGAGGGAGAATCTTACCCTGCTCATTGAGGAACTTCTTGAGGAACTCAGCGTCCTTGTAGTCGATATACTTGATACCTGCCTTCTTGAAACGGCAGTACTTCTTCTTGCGAACCTCTACGGTAGGAGGGTTCAGATAACGGATTTCGTTGTTCTCGATGTTTGCCATGACTTATTCCTCCACTGGTTTGGTTTCCTCTGCCTTAGGGGCAGCTGCCTTTGCAGCCCTGTTGTTGCGACGGCGCTCAGCGTAAGCTACAGCGTTCTTGTCAAGAGCCACTGTGATGTAGCGGATGATGCGCTCGTCACGATGGTACTGAGTCTCGAGCTTTGCAACGAACTCAGGGTTAGCCTTGAACTCGATAAGATAATAGAATCCTGAGGTCTTGTGCTGGATTGGGTAAGCGAGCTGCTTGAGACCCCAGTCCTCCTCAGACACAATCTCACCACCATTGTTCTTGATGAGATCTGTGTACTTGGCAACCGCTTCCTTCATCTGAGCTTCAGACAAAACGGGAGTTGCAATGAAAACGGTTTCGTACTGTTTGATCATTTTGTTAATAATTAAATAGTAAATAATTAGCCCCTTTTCTCACAAAGGGGCTGCAAAGATAAGAATTATTTTCAAGAATCACAACTGTCTACGCAATTCCGAGAGCCATCTATCCATGGTTTCGCAGAAACTTTTCCTCACATCGGGAGAAAGATGGTCATCTATGCCGAACTTCTCTATGTTGAAGCCCCAGCCATGACCTCCCTTGCTGAAGATGTGCAGTTCCCCGGGCACCCCGTGGCGCTGCATCGCCTGGTAGTAGCGTATGGCGTTCTCCGGCCGCACCGCGTCATCGTCGGCACAGAGCAGAAGGATCGCCGGCGGGGTCTGCGCGTTCACCTGCCTTTCGAGGGAGTACCTTTCCACAAGCGCCTTGTCCGCCGTTTTCGGCATGAGGTTGTTCCTGGTCCCGGCGTGGGTCACGAACTCCTCCATCGTGATCACGGGGTAAACCAGCACGGAGAAGTCGGGCCTCGTGACCTCATCCACATACAGGGTGGATGCGCTCGCGGCGAGGTGTCCTCCGGCCGAATATCCCATGACCCCTATCTGCTTCACTCCCCACTCGGCGGCGTGGGCGCGGCAGTAGCGCATGGCATTCTGCATGTCCCTCAGCGGGACGCAGTGATGGTGGTTGGGAAGGCGGTACATCACCACGCACACGGCATAGCCCCTCTGCAGCAGCCAGTCGGCCGCGAAGCTGCCCTCGTTGTTCATCGACACCACCCAATAGGCGCCGCCCGGGGCATCCACTATCATCTGCCCGTTGCACTTTTCCGGAAGATATATCTCGAGGCAGGCGTCGTCCCCTATGTTGGTCATGTTCCTGTTCTGGTTGCGGGCGTAGCTGGCTCCGCGCAGGCCGTTGTCCTCAAGCGGGCCGAGCGTAATCTGCACGCCGTTCTCCACTATTCCCCTGTCGACCCCCTGCCCTTCCGGGTACAGGCGCACCACCTTCGTGGGCACCGGACCTGCGGCATTTGCAGCGAGGGACAAAAAAAGGGCCAATATGGCCCCTGAAAGTATTCTTTTCATGCTTTTTGCTTATTCACCTGGAGTGATGGCTCCCATAGGGCATGCATCAGCGCAAGTACCGCAGTCGATGCAGACATCAGGATTGATTGAATAAACATCTCCCTCGAGGATTGCTCCTGAAGGGCACTCACCCTGGCAAGTACCACATGCCACGCAGGTGTCTGGAGAAATTTTGTATGCCATAATTTTATAAAATATTTGGTTTCATCGTTCCCACAAATTTAGAATCAAAAAATGTAAATATCAAATCTTATGAAAAATTTGTAGTACCTTTGTAGGTATATGAGATTATTGTTTCTGACACTTCTGATGATGCTCTCGGGATCGGTGGACTTTGACAAGAAGGTCCACGACTTCGGGAAGATCACCACTGCGTCCGGCGAGCAGAACTGCACCTTCACCCTCACCAACAACAGCAGCGAGGACGTTTGCATTCTCGCAGTCACATCGAGCTGCGGCTGCACAAAGGTCAGCTGGACCAGGGAGCTGATAGCCCCGGGAAAGACGGGCACGGTCAGCGCGAGCTATTCCAACGACGAAGGGCCCTACCCTTTCGACAAGACGCTCAATGTATATATATCCGGCGAGAAGAAGCCGGTGATACTGCACCTCAGAGGCATAGTCACAAAGAAATAGGCAGCTATGGACAACGAGAAGATCAATTACAGTGACGACAATATCCGCACCCTGGAAGGCGTTCAGCACATCAGGATGCGTCCGGGAATGTATATCGGAAGGCTCGGAGACGGCCGCAACCCGAGTGACGGAATCTACGTCCTGCTCAAGGAGATCGTGGACAACTCCATCGACGAGTTCGCCATGGGATACGGAAAGCAGATACAGATAGACATCAACGAGAACAAGGTGCGCGTGCGCGACTTCGGCCGAGGCATTCCTCTCGGCTCCGTTGTAAAGGCGGTGAGCGTGCTCAACACCGGCGGAAAGTTCGACGACAAGGCCTTCAAGAAGTCCGTCGGCCTCAACGGTGTGGGTACCAAGGCCGTGAATGCCCTTTCCAAGGACTTCTACGTATGCTCGCACAGGGACGGCCAGTGCGCATGGGCAAGGTTCGAGTGCGGAGAGCTCAAGGAACAGGGAGACGGGCCGACAAAGGAAAAGAACGGAACTCTCGTGGAGTTCGTCCCGGACCCGGCGCTTTTCAAGGAATACAACTACAACCTCGACTTTGTGGAGTCGATGGTCAAGAACTACTCATACCTCAAGAAAGGCCTCGCCCTCAACTTCAACGGCACGGTATATAAGTCCGAGAACGGACTTTTAGACCTGGTGAACGAGAACCTCAGCGAGGAGCCTCTCTACCCGCCCATCCACCTGGAGGGCGAGGATATAGAGATAGTGCTGACCCACGGCAACTCCTACGGTGAAAACATAGCCTCCTTCGTGAACGGACAGAACACCAGAGACGGAGGAACCCACCTTGCCGCATACCGCGAGGCCATAGCGAAGACACTCAAGGACTTCTTCAAGAAGAACTACGTGCCTGAGGACTGCCGTCAGGGCATAGTGGGAGCCGTAAGCATACAGATCCAGGAGCCTAACTTCGAGGCTCAGACCAAGGTGAAGCTCAGCTCCGTATATCTCTGGGAGAAGCCTGCCTCCGGCGAGCACGGGCAGACCATACGCTCATTCATCAACGACTTCGTGGCCAAGAACCTCGACAACTATCTCACCATCCACAAGGAGATAGCGCCTATCATAGAGGAGAAGATAAAGAACAGCCAGAAGGAGCGCGAGGAAATCTCCGGAATCCAGAAAAAGACCCGTGAGCGCAACAAGAGGGCCAATGTCTATAACCGCAAGCTGCGCGACTGCCGCTACCACTTCAACGACAAGGTGACGGAAAAGACTCAGGACGACATAGAGAGCTCAAGTCTCTTCATAACCGAGGGTGACTCTGCGAGCGGAACCATCACCAAGGCACGCAACGCCAACTACCAGGCGGTGTTCAGCCTCCGCGGAAAGCCTATCAACTGCTATAAGGAAAGCCGAAAGAGGGTTGCGGAGAACGAGGAGCTTAACCTGCTCATAAGCGCCCTGGGAGTGGAGGACGACCTCGAGAATCTGCGCTACAACCAGATTATCGTGGCAACCGATGCCGACGATGACGGAATGCATATACGCATGCTGGTGCTGACCTTCTTCATGAAGTACTACCCTGACCTCATACGCCGAGGCCACGTGCACATACTCCAGACCCCTCTCTTCCGCGTCAAAAACAAGAAAGAGAATCTGTACTGCTACTCGATAGAGGAGAAGGAAAAAGCCATCAACAAGCTCAAGACCGGCGTGGAGATCACCCGCTTCAAAGGTCTTGGAGAGATCTCATCGAACGAGTTCTAGGACTTCATCGGCGAGAACATGAAACTCGACCTCGTCAAACTTGCAGACGAGGAATCCATCGAGGAGATAATGGGCTTCTATATGGGAGACAACACCCTCGAGAGGCAGAATTTCATCAGAGCCAACCTCCGCTCGGAGGAAGAGCTCGAAGACGTGAACATCTAGACTATAAGGGCTGCGGTGAGGGCTGTGGTGAACATATACACTGCAAGTCCCACCCAGAACCTTGTCGTATCCCTGGCATCGTACCTTTCATGGGCGAAGAACCAGACCATGTAAGCTATACTCATGACGCTCAGAACCAGAGGCCATATCTTTCCCGTGCACAGGTGATAGACGCAGAACATGGCAGGAACAAAGCTATGTGCGAAGCTGAAATCCGTCTTGAACTTCAGAAGACCGAAGGTGAACGTCTGCACAGCAGCGGCAACAAGGGCGTAGGCAGCTGCTTTCCACAAAACGATGTCGTAAGTGTAATAGATCAGAAGGAAGACCATCAGCGCATAGAT
>JAGHUW010000017.1 GCA_018064625.1 Candidatus Cryptobacteroides equifaecalis
ACGCAGGATTCTATCTTCTCCTTCAGCTCGTCTGTGAGGGCTCCGGCCTCGGATATGGTCTTCAGGATGGTTTCCTTCCTTTTGTCCATCTCCATGAAAAGGTCCATCCAGTGCTTGACCTCGGCAACCTCGGCATCATCCATGCCTCCGGTCTTTTCCTTGCGGTAGCGGCTGATGAACGGAATCGTGTCTCCGTCAGCGAGCATTTCCACGCAGTTTTCCACCTGCCATTTCTGCAGATTCAGCTGCGCTGACATGTGTTTGATATATAATTCTTTCATTGGATTAAAATAGTGACTAAAGACAAATTTAAATATTATATTTGTTACATGAAAACAATTCAGTCATTGAAGCATATTGTTCTTGTGCTTTTCCTGCTTTTGCAGGGTGTTGGCAATGCCGGAGCGCAGGAGACCAGAAAGAATGAATTCGAAGTCAGACTCGGCGTTTCAGCTTACCCTGTCGGTCCGGCCTTGACCAATTCTCTTGGCAGTGGTGGATTTGGTTATATGGATTGTATTTATTATGATCCAACACTGGATAACATATATGTCAATCGTTATGGGGATCACTATACTCTGGGTAATATAGGTGCTGAGTTCAGCTGGAGGGCAAAGAAGAAACTTGATCTGTATGCGGGCCTGTATTTCACCCCATTCTGGGCCAAGGAATATGGTCCATACGCCGATTCTCCAGTAAGGACAAAGACAACTCTTACTGTGTCCGCACTTGGCATGCTGCGTTATAATTACAAGGATACAGAGAATTTCAGATTATATTCGTCCATTGGATTGGGCCTCTTGTTTGACGGATCCAGAGATGCTTCTTTCGGCTCGTCCTTGCATTTGCAGCTGGTACCGATAGGCATGAGTTTCGGCAAGAAGGTGTTCGGCTTTGCTGAATTGGGATTGGGCAGCCTGTATATGGGCCTGAATGTGGGTGTGGGTTATAAATTCTAACAGGGTATGAAAAAGGTATTTATATATTTTGTTCTGCTTGCCGCTTGTGTTTCATGCAAGATTTCCAGTCACACAGTCAGGCCTGCGTCCAACTTAAGTGATTATGCGTCAAGGCTTATCATGGAGAACGAAGGCCAGGCCAATGCCTGCTTCTTTCTGATTCAGTGTGCTCAGAGATATCTGAATTATGATGGACCGGACAGGGAACTGCAGTGGTTCTCCAGATATGTCAGCGCAAGCCAGGCGGTGAACGTCATCACTATAAAGCTTAATGAACTTAACGGAATGGGACAAACCGTCAGCGTACATACAAACTCCCTTCCTTTCGACACGCCTGGAGCCGTATATGAGATACAGGACTTCACTTTTACATGCGTGTCGAATGAGGATAATCCGCTGTGGATTGTTAAAGGAAAATATTTTTCCTCTCAGCTTGAAATCACTGCATCCGATATCTTGGGAATTGAATATAAATTGAATGGATACGGTAGTGATAAATCCAGCACACAGGGTCTTGTCTCGGATTATGATTTCAATTTCCTGTACAATTGGAAATTTTCAGTCGGGGTCACTTCTTTGTATGATTTCACCCATGAAAACCTTTTATCTGGCAATTATCAGGTATCCATCAAGCAGAATGGAAAGGAAATAGACTGGGTAAAAGCCTCTCTGTCATCCAATAGTTCAAATATCACTACCTCAAGGGACTGATATTTGAACGGAGCTTGACTCAAAAACGTCTGAATCTCAGTTTCATTACGCCCCAGAATGCCTCGCCGAAGATGCTGCCGGACATCTTGGATGTACCTTCCTTACGGTTGATGAAGATGACAGGGACCTCTGCAATCTTGAATCCAAGTTTGTGAGCGGTGTATTTCATCTCTATCTGGAAGCCGTATCCCTTCATTCTGACTTCATCCAATTTCATCGTTTCCAGCACCTTGCGTGAGTAGCAGATGAAACCGGCCGTACTGTCATATATCTTGAATCCCAGTACTTTCCTTACATAGACGGAAGCGAAGTAGGATATGAGAATCCTGCCTATAGGCCAGTTTACCACACTCACTCCGTTGCAGTAACGTGAGCCAATGGACATGTCCGCCCCTCCTTCCGTGCATGCCGCAAGAAGCCTTGGCAGGTCGTCCGGGCTGTGGGAGAAGTCTGCATCCATCTCGAAGATGTAGTCGTAATCCTTTTCAAGGGCCCATTTGAAGCCCGTGAGGTAGGCTGTTCCTAGTCCGAGCTTTCCGCTCCTCTGAATCATGAACAGTCTTTGAGGGAACTCCTGCTGGAGCTCCTTTACCTTGTCTGCCGTTCCGTCAGGGGAGTTGTCGTCAATGACCAGTATGTTGTATTCTCCCTCCAGCGCAAAGACTGCGTTTATGATCTTGGAGATATTCTCTATCTCCTTATAAGTTGGAATAATGACGAGTTTTCTCATTTCGCTATTGTTTTCAGCATTTCTGCTACGGCAGTCTCAAGCTGCCTGTCCTTGCCTTCGATTCTTGATGCAGGATCGTTGTGAACCTCGATGTCAGGCTCGATCTGCATATTCTCAAGAGGCCTGTCCTCCTTGAGAGCCCAGCCTGTTACCTGAGGAATTCCGAATACCAGACTGTTGTCTATCTGTGTCTCCCACCATACGGCGGTCATGGTTCCAGGTACGCCTGCTCCTATGAGCTTGCCTATGCCCAGGGTCTTGTATGTGTAAGGGAAGCCGCTGGCGTCTGAATAGTTGTCCTCTCCCATGAGTACGCAGCTGGCCTTGTTCCATTTACTGTAAGGTTCGCTGCCTATGTACTGCCCGCGTGGACGCCACTCTATATATGCCTTGCCGGAAAGGAAGGTCGCAAGGTCGTCATGCAGCCATCCGCCTCCGTTGTGACGTGTGTCCACGATGAGAGCGTCGCAGCTGCGGTACTTGCCGAGGGCCTTGGAATAAACCTCGCGGAAGCTTGGAGAGTTCATTCCCTCCACATGCACATAACCCACGCGTCCTCCTGAAAGCTTGCTGACCATCTCCTCGCGCTGACGTATCCATCTTCTGTAGAGCAGGGTGGCATCACTGCCGTTAGGGGTCATGTAGATGATGCTTTCCTTGCCTTTGTGCTTGATGGTGAACTGTGTGCGGCGGGAAGTCTTCATTGCCAGAGCCTCGAACCATGATTTCTCTCCCACCGGTTCGCCGTTGATGGCGGTGATGATGTCTCCGGCTTCAGCCTCAGGGAAGGTGAGGGCAAGCATGCCGTCCGGGAGGACTTCAGCTATCTTCAGGCCCTTGCCTGTGTAGTTCATGTCGAAGATTGCGCCTATGTGTCCGGTGCTGAGGCCGCTGCCAGG
>JAGHUW010000197.1 GCA_018064625.1 Candidatus Cryptobacteroides equifaecalis
GCAATGGATTACGCTTTTGCAAATGCGCAGTGCATTGAACGTGACCCTCAGATAGAGGCTCAGGTGGAGGCCATTCTTTCAAAAATGACCCTTGAGGAAAAGGTTGGCCAGATGTGCGAACTTGCCATAGACAAGGTTGCCCAGAACTCCAGCGACGATCACGTCAAAGACAATAAATCTACCAAGAGCCTTGCGGGAGGCATGCTCTCAGCCTCGGCCGTAGACGAGACCTTCGGCGTGTACAAGGTGGGATCTATCCTGAACGTTCCCGAGGGGATAGCTCAGACTCCGCAGGTCTGGGCCGATGTGATCCGCACCCTCAACAGCGCTTCCGAGTTCCAGTGCGGCGTGCCCGAACTCTACGGAGTTGACCAGATACACGGTGCAAGCTATACTTATGGAGCGACGCTTTTCCCTCAGGAAGTGGGTCAGGCTTCATCCTTCAACCCGGCCATCCCGTTCCGTATAGGCCAGATTACTGCCTACGAGAGCCGCGCCTGCCTCATTCCATGGGTATATTCCCCGGTAATGGATATTGCCCGCAGCCCGCTCTGGCCGCGCATGTGGGAGAGCTTCGGCGAGGATGTGCTGCTGAATGCGGTCATGGCCTCAGAGCTTACCAAAGGCCTTCAGGGCGAGGATCCCAACCATGTGGGGATGTACAACGTCGCAGCCTGCCTGAAGCACTATCTGGCCTATGGCGCAGCTGTCAGCGGAAAGGACAGAACCCCTTCCAGCGTCACCTACAGGGACATGCTTGAGAAATACTTCCAGCCTTTCAAGGCCTGCTGCGAGGCAGGGGCACTCAGTATAATGGTCAACTCCGCCAACAACAACGGCGTACCTTTCCATGCAAACCGCAGGCTGCTCACGGAGTGGCTCAAGGAAGGCCTCGACTGGGACGGAATGATAGTCACGGACTGGGCCGACATTGACAACATCTGGAAGCGCGACCATTGCGCAGCCAACAAGAAAGAGGCTATTGCAATGGCAATCAATGCCGGTATCGACATGACTATGGATCCATACTCTACGGATTTCTGTACCCTTCTGATCGAGAACGTGAATGAAGGCAAGGTTCCAATGTCACGTATAGATGATGCCGTCCGCCGCATTCTCCGTCTCAAGGCACGCGTGGGTCTGCTTGACAGGAGCACCTGGGACATTCCTTACGAGCTTAAGCAGAAGAAAGGCAGGAACAACCGCATGCAGCCCCGTGACCTCAAGAGCATGTACCGCGAGTTCGGCGGCGATGGCTTTGCTGCCGAGGCTATGCAGATGGCGCAGGAGTGCATGGTTCTCCTCAAGAACGATAACAATGTACTTCCTCTCAAGCAGGGAACGAAGATTTTTGTCTGCGGTCCCAATGCCAACAGCTACCGTGCAATGAACGGAGGATGGACCTACACCTGGCAGGGCAACAAGACAGACGAGGTGTGTGCCCAGATAGGCAAGTATCACACTTTCTATCAGGCTATCAGCAACAAGTTCGGTGCAGAGAACGTGGAGTTCAGTGAAATGGTGAGATATGACAACGATGACTTCCGTCTTGACCAGCATGTGCCGGAACTTCTCATCGAGGATGGAAATTCCACTGGAGACAAGATTGCCCGTGCGGATGTGATCATAGCCTGCATAGGTGAGAATTCGTACACGGAGACCCCGGGCAACATCGATGACCTGACCCTCTCACGCAATCAGCTGGATATGGTAAAGGCTCTCGCTACCAGCGGCAAGCCTGTCATCCTCATCCTCAATGAGGGACGCCCTCGCCTCATCAGCGAGATCGAGCCGCTTGCTCAGGGCATTGTACACACCTTCCTTCCAGGAAACTACGGTGGAGACGCCCTTGCTGAGCTTCTTGCCGGAGATGCTGACTTCAGCGGACGTATGCCTTACACCTATCCTAAGCATCATGGCTCTTTCATTACCTACGACTGCAAGCCTTGCGAGTATGTGGAGGCTATGGACGGAGCATATAACTATACGGCTAACACCCCTATACAGTGGCCTTTCGGTTACGGTCTTAGCTATGCACGTGTTGCATATTTCGGCTTCAGGCTCGACCAGAAGGATGACCTGCTCACCTTTACGGTCAATGTGACCAATACCTCGGACCGCAGCGTGAAGGAGCCTGTGCTTCTGTATATCTCGGATCTTGTGGCATCGCTCACACCGGACGTGAAGCGTCTGCGCGCATTCGACAAGGTTGAGCTTGCCCCTCACCAGACCAAGACTGTCACACTTGCCGTGCGTCCTTCCGATCTGGCTTTCGTGAACGAGGATCTCCAGTGGGTTCTCGAACCCGGCACCTTCCGCGCCACCCTCGCCGGTTTCACCCTCGATTTCGAGCTTTAATTAAAAGATATGACAATGAGACGATTTATTCTCATCGCGCTTGTTGTATTTTCCGTATTCGCCTGTGCCGGTCCAGAAAACGTCGTGACACCTGTTCCGCAGGAAATCGCACGAGGCAGTGGATACTGCCGTCTGGACCGGGCCACAGTCGAGGACGATCTTGCCTTTCAGCTGCCGGAGTCTTATAATCTGACTTCGTGGCAGAGAGATGAGGCATACAGGCTCAGCATTTCGCGTGATGGAATAAATTGTTCGGCATCCTCCCCGAAGGGTCTTTTCTATGGGCATCAGACACTTGACATGCTGCGCTCATATTATGGGGACCGTATCCCATGCATGGAGATTACAGACTGGCCTCAGTTCGAATACAGGGGAGTGATGCTGGATGTCTCCCGTCATTTCTATGACGCGGATTTCGTGATAAAGCAGCTTGAACTTTGGTCTAAGCTGAAGATAAACCGTTTCCACTGGCATCTGACGGACGGTACAGGATGGAGACTTCATATCGAGCGCTATCCGGAGCTTACCGAGCAGTGTGACGGGCAGTTCTACACTGGGGAAGACGTGCGCAGAGTTCTGCATGTGGCTGATTCCCTGCATATTACCGTAGTACCTGAAATAGAGATGTTCGGACATTCGGAAGAGGTGCAGAAGGTCTATCCTCAGCTGTTCTGCTTCGGAAGCCAGGTGAAATCGAGTGAGTATTGCATCGGCCGTGAGGCCACTTTCGAATTCCTTGAGAATGTGCTTGATGAAGTGATCGAACTTTTCCCTTCAAAGTACATCCACATAGGCGGTGACGAGGCTTCCAAGGAGCACTGGAAGAAGTGTCCGGCATGCCGGCGGAGAATGAAGGAAGAGGGGCTTGAGTCGGAAGACGAGCTTCAAAGCTATGGCATCAGCCGCATCAGCCGCCATGTTCTTTGTAAGGCACGTTGCATAATCGGCTGGGACGAGATAATGGAAGTAGGTCTGGCCGATGGCGCTGTGGTGATGTCCTGGAGAGGCGAGGATGGAGGAAAGCAGGCTGCAGCGATGGGTCACAGCGTCATTATGACTCCCGGACAGTGGTGCTATATCAACAACTGCCAGGATGCGCCTGCGTATGAACCCGTATCTCAGGGTGGCTATCTGCCTCTGAAACGCGTCTATTCCTATAATCCGGCACCTGGCGAGTTCATGATGGGCCTCCAGGCCAATCTCTGGACCGAGTATGTGGCCACCCCGCAGCACATGGAATATATGCTCTATCCGAGGGTCTTTGCCATTGCGGAAATCGGATGGAGCAATCCCCGGAGCAAGGAATACGCCGGCTTCAGGAAGCGTTGTCTGTGGCTCCTTGACGAAATACGCGAGAAAGGCTATAACTGCTTCGACCTTGAGCATGAAAAGGGAGAGAGGGATCTCTCGCTTGCCCCTAAGCGCCATAAGGCATGCGGCTGCAATGTCAAGTACAACACAGAGTATCATCCAAAATATCATGCCGGAGGGGACAGCGCACTCTGCGACGGCCTATACGGGTCATGGGAGTTCGGAGACCGCTGGCAGGGCTTTCTGTGCCGTGACGCTGATGTCGTGATAGACCTTGGCAAAGTATGTGACATACGCAGCATCAGCGCCGATTTTGGCCAGTGGGTTACCGTTGAGATATGGATGCCGGATGGTGTGCGCTTCGCGGTGTCCGAGGACGGACTGAATTATACCGAACTGGCGTATGCCGCCAACGACGTGCCTGCTGACGAGAAACTGCCAACTTTCAAAGCATTCTGCTGGAAAGGCAAGGTCTCTGCCCGCTACATCCGTGTGGTAGGTGAGATTCAGAAATCCGGCCGCGGCGGCTGGATCTTCTGCGACGAGATTTCAGTCGAATGACAACTCACATATGGTTTTTAACTGTTATCTGAAGATAGTCTCGCTGCGGTCAGGACCTACTGAAACGATGGTGACAGGGGCGCCGGTCTCGGTCTCGATGAACTTGATGTAGTCCTTCAGCTCCTGAGGGAGTTCATCGTAGCTGCGGCATTTTGAAACATCGCTCTTCCATCCCTTGAATTCCTTGTAGACAGGCTTGATGTTGTCATCCTTTGCCTCGTATGGGAACCAGTCGATGGTCTTTCCGTCCATCTCGTAGCCTACGCAGACCTTGATGGTGTCGAAGTCGTTCATTACGTCTGACTTCATCATGATGAGCTTGGTTGCTCCGTTCATCATTACGGCATATTTGAGGGCTACCATGTCGAGCCATCCGGTGCGGCGTGGACGTCCTGTGGTTGCGCCGAACTCATGGCCTATCTGGCGGAGCTTCTCGCCGTCCTCATCGAAGAGCTCGGTAGGGAACGGGCCGCTGCCCACGCGTGTGCAGTATGCCTTGAAGATTCCGAACACCTCGCCCACGCGTGACGGAGCGATTCCGAGTCCTGTGCAGACGCCTGCGCAGAGGGTGTTGGAAGAGGTTACGAAAGGATATGTTCCGAAGTCCACGTCAAGAAGCGAACCCTGGGCACCCTCTGCGAGGATAGCCTTTCCGGCCTCCACTTCCTTGTTCACGAGAACCTCGTTGTCGACGATATCGAAGCCTGCGAGGGTCTTCACGCACTCGAACCACTTTGCCTCGTACTCCGTGATGTCGAAGTCCTTGTATCCGAGGGATTCGATCTGAACGAGGTGAGCCTTCTTCAGGTGCTCATAGCGCTCCTTGAAGTCCGGCAGAAGGACATCTCCCATCCTCAGTCCGTGGCGTGCAGCCTTGTCTGTGTATGCCGGTCCTATGCCCTTGAGGGTCGAGCCGATCTTGCTCTTTCCCTTTGCCGCCTCGTTGGCAGCGTCAAGGATGCGGTGGGTAGGGAGGATGAGGTTGGCGCGCTTCGCGATCTTGAGCTTCGCCTTCACATCAATGCCCTTGGTCTCTATCTGGGAAATCTCATCCATGAGGATCACAGGGTCGATGACCACGCCGTTACCTATTATATTGTCTGTCTTGTCACGGAAGATGCCGGAAGGGACTGTATGGAGAACGAAGCTGTCTCCGTCGAAGTGCAGGGAGTGACCCGCGTTGGGGCCGCCCTGGAACCTTGCTACAATCTCATAATCCGGAGTAAGGACGTCAACGACCTTACCCTTGCCTTCGTCGCCCCACTGGAGGCCAAGTACTACGTCAACCTTTTTCATAAGTAGAATTAAATTACTTGCGAATTTACCAATCTTTTTGGTGAAAGACAATAAAAATATTATCTTTGTTAGCCAAAACAAAACACTTTTCCTATGTCCTTTATAGAAGAAAGAATTGCTTTGGAAGGCTTGACTTTTGACGACGTATTGCTCATTCCGGCATACTCTGAAGTCCTCCCACGCGAGGTGGATCTCCGCAGCCGATTTTCCAAGAACATCACATTGAACATACCTATTGTGTCCGCAGCGATGGACACCGTAACAGAGGCGCCTATGGCTATTTCCCTCGCAAGGCAGGGTGGCATAGGCGTTATTCATAAGAACATGAGCATAGCTGCCCAGGCCGCTGAGGTCCGCAAGGTGAAGCGTGCTGAGAACGGCATGATCGACAATCCGGTCACCATCCATAAGGATGCCACCGTGGGCGACGTTCTGAGACTCATGAAAGAGAATCACATCGGAGGAATTCCCGTTGTCGATGACGACATGTGTCTTGTGGGAATCGTCACCAACAGGGATGTGCGTTTCCAGTCGGACATGGAAAAGAGAATATCCGAGGGTGTCATGACCAGCGAGGGCCTTGTCACCATAGAGGAGACAAAGAGCGCCGACAGGGAATACGTCAAGAAGGTCCTTCAGGAGAACAAGGTCGAGAAACTTCCTGTGATCAATGCGGAAGGCAAGATTGTCGGCCTCATAACATACAAGGACATCACAAAGGAACAGATAAACCCTAATTCCTGCAAGGATGCCAAGGGCAAGCTCCGCGTGGCAGCAGGCGTGGGAATCACAGCCGATGCCCTCGATCGCGTAGCAGCTCTTGCAGCCGAGGGAGTCGATGCCGTTGTGCTCGACAGCGCGCACGGACACAGCCGCGGCGTTGTGGAGAAGCTCAAGGAAATCAAGGCGGCCTTCCCTCATGTGGATGTTGTTGTGGGCAACATAGCAACCGCCGCTGCGGCAAGATTGCTCTGCGAGGCCGGTGCTGACGCCATCAAGGTGGGAATCGGCCCGGGCTCCATCTGCACCACCCGCATCGTTGCCGGAGTGGGCGTGCCTCAGCTGACCGCCATCTTCGAATGCGCCAAGGTTGCAGCAGAGTTCGGCGTGCCTGTCATTGCCGATGGAGGTCTGCGCTATTCCGGAGACATCGTCAAGGCTCTTGCCGCCGGTGGAGACTGCGTGATGTGCGGATCGATGTTCGCCGGTACCGAAGAGGCTCCGGGAGAGACCATCATCTACAACGGACGCAAGTTCAAGTCTTACCGTGGAATGGGTTCCCTCGATGCGATGGAGGCAGGTTCCAAGGACCGCTATTTCCAGGACAAGGAGGTCGAGACCAAGAAGCTCGTTCCGGAAGGAATCGTAGGACGCGTGCCTTACAAGGGAACACTCGAGGAGACTGTGTACCAGCTCATCGGAGGTCTCCGTTCAGGTATGGGCTACTGCGGTGCCCGCACCATCAAGAACCTTCAGACAGCCAAGTTCACGAAGGTTACCGCCAGCGGTATGGCCGAGAGCCATCCTCACGACGTGACAATCACCAAGGAAACACCTAACTATAGCAGAAACGACTGATGGAGAAAATCCTTATCATAGACTTCGGATCGCAGGTGACCCAGCTCATAGGCCGCAGGCTCAGGGAGTTGAACGTGTATTGTGAGATACATCCGTTCAACCATTTCCCTATGCCGGATGCCGACACTCTCGGCGTCATCCTGTCTGGCAGCCCTGCATCCGTGAGAGGGGAACATGCCCCTGCCATAGACCTTACAGGCATCAAAGGCAAGCTCCCGCTTCTGGGAATATGCTACGGTGCCCAGTATCTGGCCTACCACTTCGGGGGCATGGTCGAGAACTCAGACAGCCGCGAGTACGGACGCGCCATGCTCAACGTGGTGGGCGAGTCCCTGCTCTTCGAGGGCATACCTCAGACCAGCCAGGTCTGGATGTCCCACGGAGACACCATCACTAAGCTGCCGGAGGGCGCTGAGATCATAGGCTCAACGGCCGACGTGGAGAACGCCGCCTACCATATCAAGGGCGAGCCTACCTACGCCGTGCAGTTCCACCCGGAGGTGTTCCACTCGGAGAAGGGCCTCGACATGCTCCGCAACTTCGTGGTGAAGGTCTGCGGATGCAAGTGCGACTGGACCCCTGACTCGTTCATCGAGACTTCCGTTGCAGACCTGCGCGCAAAGCTCGGGGATGACAAGGTGATTCTCGGCCTTAGCGGCGGTGTGGATTCAACCGTTGCCGCAGTGCTCCTGAACAAGGCCATAGGCAGCAACCTTACCTGTATCTTCGTGGACAACGGTCTTCTCCGCAAGAACGAGTTCGAGGATGTGCTGGCTTCTTACCAGAATATGGGTCTCAACGTCATAGGCGTGCACAGCGGACCGCTCTTCCTCTCCGCACTTGAGGGAAAGACGGACCCTGAGGCAAAGCGCAAGGCCATAGGAAAGACTTTTATTGACGTGTTCGACGCTGAGGCGATGAAGATCACCGGTGCAAGGTGGCTCGCTCAGGGAACCATATATCCGGACGTTATCGAGAGCTGCTCGGTTTACGGACAGTCCTCAAAGATCAAGTCACACCACAACGTGGGTGGTCTTCCGGAGAAGATGAACCTGAAGATAGTGGAACCTCTCCGCTCCCTGTTCAAGGACGAGGTCCGTCGTGTGGGCCGCGCCCTCGGCATCAAGGACGAGCTCATCGGCCGTCATCCTTTCCCGGGACCATCTCTTGGAATACGCATCCTCGGCGAGGTTACTGAGGACAAGCTCTCCATACTCCGCGAGGCCGATGCCATTTTCATCAACTCGCTTCGCGCTTACAAGTGTGAACTTCCTTGCGCGTCTGAGCCTGGCCGCACCGCCTACAACCTCTATGATTCCATCTGGCAGGCAGGAGCCATCCTCCTTCCGGTGAAGAGTGTGGGTGTGATGGGTGATGAGCGTACCTACGAATACACAGTTGCACTCCGTGCAGTGATCTCCACGGACGGCATGACCGCTGACTGGGTGCATCTTCCATACGATTTCCTTGCAAACGTTTCCAACGATATCATCAACAAGGTGCGTGGTGTGAACCGCGTATGCTATGATATCTCATCAAAACCGCCTGCAACAATCGAGTGGGAATAGTAGCCTATGGAACTTATTGACGGAAAGGCATTATCGGCTTCAGTGAAGCTTCAGCTTAAAGAAAGGGTTGCTGCGCTCGAGACAGAGTATGGCAGGAAACCCTGCCTGGCTGTTATCATAGTGGGGGAGAACCCTGCAAGCCAGAGCTATGTGCGCGGCAAGATCAAGGCCTGCGCCTTCGTCGGCATGGACAGCCGTCTTATTGAGCTTCCGGAGTCAGTCTCACAGGAGGATTTGCTCGCAAAGATAGCAGAGCTCAATGCCGATGATGCGGTGGATGGGCTGCTGGTCCAGCTGCCTCTTCCAAAGCATATAGATGAGGATGCCGTTATAGACGCCATCTCCGTGGAGAAGGATGTGGACGGTTTCCATCCTGGAAACGTCGCCGCTCTCTGGCTCGGCAAGCCATGCATGGTCCCTTGCACTCCCAAGGGCGTCATGATGATGATCGAGTCCACGGGTGTGCCTGTGGCTGGAAAGAAGGCTGTGGTCATAGGCCGTAGCAATATAGTCGGCAAACCTGTGGCCAAGTTGCTGCTGGATGCCAACGCCACAGTCACCATAGCCCATTCGCGCACGGCCGACCTTCCGGCAGTGTGCCGGGAGGCTGATATTCTGGTCGTCGCCATTGGAAGGCCTAAGTTCGTGGCTGCGGACATGGTGAAGCCGGGGGCTGTGGTCATAGATGTGGGCATCAACCGTCAGGCGGACGGGACCCTTTGCGGAGACGTTGATTTTGACGCAGTCGCGCCGTTGACGTCCCATATCACACCCGTACCAGGTGGAGTAGGCCCTATGACAATCACCGTACTCATGTCGAATACGGTGGACTGTTTCATCAGAAGAATGAATAAGCAATAATATTATAATCAGACCTTTCTCCCCCGGGGGAAAGGTCTTTCATGTTAACAATCAGTACTATGTCTGAAAACAAACAGGGCATCTTCGATGCCAGGACCTTGGGAAAACCAAGGATGATGCTTCTTGGCTTCCAGCACATGTTCGCCATGTTCGGAGCCACGATTCTCGTTCCTGCACTTACCGGCCTGTCCGTAAGTGCTACTCTGCTCTTTGCCGGTATCGGTACTCTTATCTTCCACCTTGTGACAAAGATGAAGGTTCCTGCATTCCTCGGATCCTCATTCGCTTTCATCGGCGGATATGCCGCTGTGGTGGCAATAGGTGCCGAGCACGGATTGGATATGAAGGCCTCTCTCCCTTACGCTTGTCTGGGAGTGTTCTTCGCCGGCCTCATGTACTTCATCCTTTCCGCACTCTTCCGCTATTTCGGAACAGAGAAGGTAATGCGCTTCTTCCCTCCTGTGGTGACAGGTCCTATCATCATCGCCATCGGTCTTACCCTCTCGGGATCGGCTCTCAACAACTGTGTGACCAACTGGTGGATCGCCCTTGTTGCCGTAGTGATCATCATAGTCTGCAATATCTGGGGCAGAGGCATGATAAAGATCATTCCTGTGCTCTTGGGAGTCGTTGGCTCTTATGCTTTTGCCGCTCTGATTGGAGCAGTGGATTTCACAAAGGTAGTAGATGCTCCATGGATAGGCCTTCCTTTCCAGATGGAGGATACAGCCTTTGCCGTGTTCAAGAACCCTGACTGGGGTCTTGTGATCACAGCCATCAT
>JAGHUW010000081.1 GCA_018064625.1 Candidatus Cryptobacteroides equifaecalis
CTTACGGAAGAGGAAAAGGCAATGCTCGACGCGCTGGGAAAGAAGATCAACGACTTCCCTCTCGTGAAATGCACCGCCTGCCAGTACTGCATGCCTTGCCCATACGGAATAGACATACCTGGCATTTTCAGGTTCTATAACGAGCAGATAAACGCAGACAGCTATGTGTCAAGCAAGGAGCAGAAACACTACGCCAGAATGAGGCGCAAATACCTGCTTGAGTACAACAAGGCCATCCCTACCGTAAGGCAGGCAGACCACTGCATAGGATGCGCAAAGTGCATGTCACACTGTCCTCAGAGGATCAAGATCCCTGTGGAGCTTCAGAGGATAGACAAATACATAGAAAGCCTGAAGCAGGAGACTATTCTTTAGTCAGCTGCTTCTCGAACAACTTCCCGTCACAAAGGACGGAAAGGAAATATCGGCCCGGTGCACAGTCAGAGAGATCGATTGTCACCGGGTTGAATATATCTACCTTAACTGTAGCCGAATACTTGACCGTACCAGCCTCATCCCTCAGAGAGACAGTCATATTTCTGGCTTTGCCGCAAGTGACTGTGATTTGGTCTTTTACAGGACCTTCCGGGCTTATTACAGGGGAAAGACTATCATCCATGACTCCCACGCGGAAGTTCATGCTGGCCTTCTGCCCTATCTTGTCACTTGCTGTAAGGGTAAGCACGTCCACACCGTCCTTCTCGGCTGTAAGGGTAAGCACGCTTCCTTGAATCGAAGCTGTGAAGACTGAGCACCTGGACGCAGAGAAGGAGAGTTTCTCGCCGTCAGGATCGACGAACAGACCATTGAGAGGAAGGGTCAACTGTGAACCCTGCTTTCCAATGAACTGGTCTGAGATTAGCGCATTCTGCTCCGGAGCATGGTTTGGCAGAATCTCATATTCAACCACATACTTCGACCACGGATGACTTGAGCTGGACCTGGAAGAAATGACCAATGTATGCTTTCCCGTCATGTCACCGCGCCCGCTGTTGAAAACTACCGAAACCGAGGCCCCGTCAATGTCATAAGATGCAGATTCATCGCATGTGACCGTAAGCTGCGGCGTGGCGCCAAGATTTTCAACCTTATAATTCACTGAAAGGATTTCATGAGCTTTTATACGGTAATCACCCTCATAGTCGCTTGTCACAACAGGTTCAGGAAGATCCATAAGGTATAGAAGTGAAGAGTATGCATCAACGAGAGGTCCTATCCTCTCATTGACACCATAACTGCGGTTCGCTCCCTTGGTCAATGCTTCCACAAGATCCTCATTCGTAAAACCTGGACCGCCCATTGCGGACACAATAAGAGCGGCAACACCGCTGACCATAGGACAAGCCTGCGAGGTGCCGGCCATATAGTCATATCCACTGCTGCCAAGACTGCTGCTCACTGTGGAATATATCAGATCCCTCCTTTTTGAATCATAATAAGGGGAAGAACCTCCAGGCGCACAGATATCACACCAATCTCCGTAACTTGAGTAAGCTGTCTTGCGGCCGTTAGGTCCTATGGCGCCTACGGCAATCACCGGCTCGTAAGAGGCCGGCTGACTGCAATTCCAATTCTTGTTTCCAGCCGAGCTGATATACACTCCTCCCTTCATTGGCCCAATCTGGTTGCCGCGCTTGTCCGTACCGGCATACTTGATAAAATAATCAATGGCAGCCTTGCATGTGAGAGGAATGGTGGCCTTGCGGCACGCCTCCTCACTATCATAAGAATAAGACCAGCTGTTCTGGCTGATCACGGCACCGTGGTCAGCGCCCCACACGACGGCAGCAGAGGTGTCTCCATACAATGTGCTGGATGAATTGTTCGGATCTGTCATATTGTATTGGCAGCTCATGATTCTTACACCGCCTTTCCCGTCCGATCCACCTGCAATTCCACAGATACCCGCACCATTATTGTTCTTTGCGGCGATTATTCCCGCAACATGGGTTCCATGGCGCTCTGCAGAAAGGGTATAGCCGGTGTGCCCGGTGACGAAGCAACGGCTGCCTTCCGGCCCCGGTTCAAGCACCACACCATCCAGATCCTGGTGACGGTAATCCACGCCGGAATCAACCACAGACACTATGACGTCACTTTTTCCCGTGGAATACTCCCACACCGGAACAACATTTATATCTACACCTCTGGAGAAAATACTGGAAATACTTCCGTCATTGTAAAGACTCCACTGAACGTTGGCAAATGGGTCATTGAAAGGGATGGCATCCATCTCCACAGGAGGCTCAATCTCAGCATTCAGGATATAAGGCAGCTCTGACATCGATTTAACGGCCTTCGTGGCAGTCTGCTCTCCGTGGCATACAACCCTGTAGAAACGGTGCAGCCCGGCCTCACGGTGCCTTTCCTCCCATTCTCCGGCATCAGGGAATACTCTCTCAAGAGAAATGATTCCCATTTCATCCAAGCCTGAGGCAAGGACTTTGGTACCCTCCCTCTCTATGGACTCCGCCAATTCATCAGTGAACTCAACCGTAACAAATAACGGAGCCTTTTTCTCTGGTGAAGATGGTTCCTGAACCGCCATGGAATCCTGCATCTGACCCGTGCAGGCACCGAGAAGAAACAAAAAAGCGGAAAATGAATGCAAACGTTTCATATTCCGCTAATTTAGAAAAACTTTCTGAATAAATTAATTCATGGGAAGGTTCGACGGCAAAGATGCAATTTTTTTATAAACATCTTTCTCAGAACCGCATGACAGAATAAGATCGGTGCCCTGTTTTGAAACCTCATAAGAAGTAGCCCATGCTGTTCCATTATCATATTTACCACCGAGCCTGGTTCCATCCAGGCTGTAAGTACCCGTGAACTTCGTATATCGCGGAGAGTCCCCTATCCTCTGATAAAGTTCAAAACTTCCACTCTGGAACTGTATGTACACATCCACAGTTTCCGAGCCTACTGTGGCCGACTTGGTTTCAACTCTGGCCAACTCCCAGCATCCTGTCACATCTACAGTGTCAGGTGTAGGGTCTGGAGTATCTCCGCCACCGTTTTCCTTGTTGCAGGCAACGAAAGACAGCAGAGCCACCATTGATATTGCAATGCTTATAAACTTTTTCATAATACTATAACCAGCCTCCTGTGCCGTTTCCGCCACCACCCTGGCGTGCTATTATTGAAACTTCCCTATTGACTTCATATCCTCCAGGAGGGTTGTCCCCTCCTCCAAGATGGTCTCCACCACCTACTACTCTGATTGAGATCTTACCGGAACCAACTTTGGTAGGATGGATATAGAGGCGGCCGAACTGCTCATATGCATAGCACTTTGTCTCAGGAACAGGTGTTCCGTTTACACCGGAAGTCTTTGAAGGGGTAAGCTCCTGAAGACCCAGAGCGTCAACAGTGGACTGAGGAACTTCTACTGCAAGATATGTGAGGCTTGTTGAAGATGATCCGAACTCACCTGAGAGATCGATCCATTGTTTCTTGCCTGTGGCTGCTGTAAGAGAATTTGTTCCCTCGATATGCATCATGAGGCGCCATGCGTCGATTGCACCGGTTCCCATCTGATGATAGAATGGAGCCATCTGAATATCGGCGTGAGCCTTATAAACATATGAAATGTTCACCGGAACGTTCACATATGACTTGGACTTTACAGAACTGATTCTGGAGTCAATGTCGTTTGTGGAAGCCATGAGGAGCTGCTTGAACTGGTCCCTGGTGAAAGACTTTCCCACCTTCTTTGCATAAGAAAGAGCAAGTGCCGTGACACCGGAAACGTGAGGGCAGGCCATTGAAGTACCCTGCATATAACCATAATCGAATCCTGTCTTGCTGAAAGCGTCATACTTTTCCTCCAGCTCATTAGGTACGGTTGAAAGCACCATGCTGGTGAAACTGGCCACCTGTCCCATCTCTCCACCTGGGGCAGAGATGTTGCAACCCGGACCATAATTCGTGTAATTGGTCGGAAGGAAATCCGGACCGAAGGCAGACACGCTTATGATATCATAGAAAGCACCGGGATAATGGGCAAAATTATGGCTTTCGTTGCCCGCAGCAAAGATGGCGATATTGCCATCCTTGATTACAGGATTATTTCCTGCTGCCGCCTCGAAATAATGTATTGCATCAATCTCGGCAGAACCCTGATTGCGTATATATGCATTGTCCGAGCTGAAAGGGACGGAGAAACCGAAAGAGCAGGAAATGATGGATGCACCCATATCTGCAGCGTACTTGACTGCCTTGCTGACAACAGCGGAATTGCCGCCTCTGTTATCTGAGAAGATCTGGCATGACATGATGCGACAGCCATCGTTCTTACCTGAACCTCCGGCAACACCGCTCACGCCTATTCCGTTATTGTTAACCGCAGCAATGGTTCCTGCACAGTGCGTACCATGTCCCGAATCATTCTGCTTACTCCATGAAATGTTTCCGCCATCGACAAAGTTATATCCATAAACATCATCGATATAACCGTTACCATCGTCATCTATGCCATTTCCCGGTATCTCTGCAGTATTTACCCACATATTATCCTTGAGGTCAGGATGGGAATACTTGACACCTTCATCCACAACTGCAACAATGATAGATGGATCTCCGCAGGTGAGTTCCTTCCATACGCGGGAAACATTCACGTCAGCACCTGCATAGGCAGTCTTCGAATACAGGGCGCTTCCCGTATTCTGATAATGCCACTGATCCGGCAGAAGAGGGTCATTGAAGATCGGACTTTCCGCCTTGGTCGCAGCCTCTGCTGGATAACAAACAGCATCACTGCATTTTGTGGATACGTTGTTGTACTCAGCAAGAGCAACACATTCAAAAGAAGCAGCCTTGAGGATAGCATCCTCGAGCGATACCCCATCCTTGATTCTCACCTCATACCACCTGTCAAGTCCGAACTGTTTCTCAAGTTCAGCCCTGGCCGGATTGGAAGGGAACAAAGGAGCAATTACCCCTATGGCTGAAAACTGATCAAGATCGGCCAAAGATGAATTATCTCCGAGTTTAACAAGGAAGGAATCAGTCAGGAACTCGTCTGAAAGCTTGACAACCTTGGTCGAGCTCTCAATCGGAGAGACATCAATTGCCTCTTGGACAGGATTCAACTGGGAACAGGCTGACAATGCAAACAGTAAAGCTCCCAAACCCAATGTTCTTGATTTCTTCATATTTACAATGATTATAAGTAAGGCTGAGACGGTATTCCGGCCCAGCCTTACAAATATAACAAAATTTCAAATATTATTTGAGATCTGTCTTGGAGGTGCTGATTGCAGAATCCTGCTTGGTAGCACGCTTCTTATCAGCTTTTTTCCTTGGCTCGATCTTCTTTACCTTGACAGGAGTGCTCTTAGGATCGGCTGCAATCTTGACCTTAGCTGGCTTATAGTCAAA
>JAGHUW010000080.1 GCA_018064625.1 Candidatus Cryptobacteroides equifaecalis
AAGAGCGCATATCACCCTACACCTCTGGTGATACAGGGTGCCGGAGAGGGTGCGCGCCAGGCTGCATCCAGCGTTTTGAATGATATATTAAAGTAATAATCGGATAGTTATATGAAAGTAGCTGTAGTAGGAGCAACAGGTCTGGTTGGTACCAGAATGCTCCAGGTACTCGAAGAAAGGAATTTCCCTGTCACCGAACTCATTCCGGTGGCCTCTGAGAAATCGATCGGAAGGAAAGTCACATTCCAGGGCAAGGAGTGGACAGTGGTAAGCGCGGACGACGCTATTGCAATGAAGCCTGCAGTGGCTTTGTTCAGCGCCGGCGGAAGCACCTCCGCAGAGCTTGCACCGAAGTTCGCAGCCGTAGGCTGCCGCGTGATCGACAACTCCTCACACTGGAGAATGGACCCTACCAAGAAACTGGTGGTTCCGGAGATCAACGGAGACGTGCTCACCAAGGATGATTACATCATCGCAAACCCAAACTGCTCTACCATACAGATGGTTCTCCCTCTCGCACCTCTTCACAAGGCCCTCGGAATCAAGAGAATCGTGGTTAGCACATACCAGAGCGTCACAGGTGCGGGCTACCGCGCCATCAACCAGATGAACACAGAGCGCACAGGCGCCGAGTGGGGCACATATGATGCCAAGTTCCCTTATCCTATAGACCAGAACATACTCCCTCACATTGACGTGTTCGAGGATAACGGATACACCAAGGAGGAGATGAAGATGGTCAACGAGACCAAGAAGATCCTCAGGGACGACAGCATCAGCGTGACCGCAACCACAGTGCGCGTCCCTGTACAGGGAGGCCACTCAGAGTCGGTCAACATAGAGTTCTGCAAGGACTTCACCCTCGATCAGGTTCGTGAGCTCATGGCAGGCATGCCTGGCGTCACCATCCAGGATGACGTGAAGAACAACGTATATCCTATGCCTCTTTTCGCATGGGGAAAGGACGACGTGTTCGTGGGACGCATCCGCAGGGATGAGACCGTGCCTTACGGAATCAACCTCTGGTGCGTGAGCGACAACATCCGCAAGGGTGCTGCCACCAACGCGGTGCAGATTGCACAGCTGCTTCTTGAAAAGGGCATCATAGGCTAGTATGGATCTGGAGCTTTTCAGGCAGATCCTGTCGATGGATTCGACTTCGGGAAAGGAAGCGGCGGTGGCTGACTTCCTTCTCGAGCATCTTGACGCACCCTCGAAGCAGGCCTTCGAGGTGGGCGACGGCACCCGCAATCTGCTGTTCCAGTGGGGCGAGCCCAAGGTGGTATTCTGCTCGCACATGGACACCGTGCCTCCTTACATCGGCCCGGATTTCAGGGAAGATGGCGTGTGGGGACGCGGCTCGTGCGATGCCAAGGGCCAGGTCTTCTGCATGTACAGCGCCTGCAAGATACTCGAGGCGAGGGGTTGCAGCGGCTTCGGCCTGCTGCTGCTCAGCGGCGAGGAGACAGGGTCCTGGGGTGCCAAGGCCTTTGCGAGGCTGCCTTTCAGGGCCGACGTCCTCGTGATAGGCGAGCCGACGGACAACTGCATGGTCAGGAACTGCAAGGGCACCAAGTCCTTCGACCTCGTCTTCAAGGGCGAGGCCTTCCACTCGGGATATCCCCAGTTCGGCCGCAGCGCCGTGGAGATGTTCGTGGATTTTGTGCAGGGCCTCAGGGAGCAGGGCTTCAACTATAACGTGGGGCTGCTGAAAAGCGAGAATCCGCAGAACATACTCAGCCCGGAGCTGAGCTGCCGCATCTATTTCCGAACCACCGCCCAGGACGATGCCGCCGTGGTGGAATGGATGGGCCGGGACTATGAGAACATCAGCATCAGCGCCCGCGGAGGGGACAGCCCGGCGGAGTATCTGGCACTGGAAGGCTTTGACAGCAAGGACGTTGCATTCGGAAGCGACGCCCCTCACCTGTCCAACTTCCAGAGGAAGGCCATCTGCGGCCCTGGAAGCATTACAGTCGCCCACAGGGACGACGAGCACATACTCTACAGCGATATGGAAAAGGCTGTGGACAATTATTGTAGAATGTTTGAAACACTTACCAGATGAAGATAGTTATCAGCGGATATGGAAAGATGGGCCACATGGTCGAGGGCGTGCTCAAGCGCCGCGGCATAGAGCTGGCCTGCGCCACCGAGGACGTGTGCGCCGTTCCGGATGAGATTGCAGCCGAGTGCGTATGCATAGATTTCACAACTCCGGATGCATTCAGGGCTAATTACCCTGTGATTGCAAGGAAGTTCAAGGCAGTCGTGGTGGGAACCACAGGATGGAACGACATAAAGGATGAGGTTGTGGGTACCTTTGTTAAGGAGGGTACGCCTATGGTCTATGCATCCAATTTCTCCATCGGCGTGAATGCCCTGTTCGCTGCCGTACAGAGGACCTGCGAGGTTCTCAAAGGCAATGGATACAAGCCTCATGTGGAAGAGATACACCATATCCACAAGCTGGATGCCCCGAGCGGAACCGCAAAGAGCATAGGAGCCATAATCGAGGAGACTCTGGGAGAGAAGCCTGAGATTGGGGCACAGCGCATAGG
>JAGHUW010000012.1 GCA_018064625.1 Candidatus Cryptobacteroides equifaecalis
TTTACAGCTGCTTTGATCTGGGCACTACGGTAGCGTGACTTGACTTCGTTTAGCCACTGTACGTAATTGCTGTCAATCTGCACATCGTGAATTTTCACGACTCTTGGTTTTTCGTTTTTCATAATGCGAATATAGTGAATTCTTGTGACGAGGTTAGATTTTGGGGATGAATTTGACTGCCTTGCGCTTGTTCTCGGGACATTCAGTAGGAGCCAACCCTGTCATTTGTTCCCAGGGACCAGAATTTCCCTTGTTTGGGAACATGAGCGGGGTCGTTTGTTCCCAGAAATCAGAATTTCCGTTATTTGGGAACAAGAGAGGGGTCGTTTGTTCCCGGAGACCTTGTGAGAAGTGAAAGGGAACGTCGTTCTCAAAGATCCTTCCAGGAGCGGCAGTCGAAGGCGATCGAGCCGTCGTCTTCGCGGATGTAGCTGCGCAGCTCGCGTTTGCCTTCCTGGAGGATGATGATGCGGGCGCCGTGGCGCAGGTCGTTGTAGACGGTGTCATCGCCACTGTATCGGCCATAGCCGAGGATGATTCCGTGCAGCCTTGCGATGTAGTCGTTGCTATGGTCGTGCCCGCAGAAAGCGGCGAACACGTTGCCGGTCTCCACCATGCAGTGGAAAATTCCGCTGTTCAGGGCAGGGGAGCACTCCTTCTCGGCCCGAGTCCCCATGGTTTCGAAGCCCTTTATCTCCCAGGCCTCCCGGAACTCGTTCAGCGGTATGTGGCAGAAAAGCACCGATGGGACGTGGCGTCCGTTTTCCTGCAGCGAGCGGCCGCACTCCTCGCGCAGCCATTCAACCTGGGAGCTGCGGAACCAGCCGTAACCGTCGACCCCCTTAATTGTGGAATATTCGTTGGAATCCATCAGGAAAATCTCTGCGGCAGTGCCTTTCCCCGCCTTTGACGGCATCAGCTGCAGGCGCAGGTCTGCCAGTTCCCCGTCGGCATCAAGGAGGTTGACGCTGCCTCGGGCCGATGCCACCAGCTCCGAGATCTGCCTTGCGTCAAGGTCCTGCTCCCTGTCGTGGTTGCCGAATACAACGCCGTAGGGTACTCCGCAGGAGTCCAGGTGCTCAAGGAAGCTGACCCACATGCTGCGGGCCTTGCGGTCCGTGACCACGTCGCCGGTGACGGCAATGAAGTCCGGCCTCTCGCTTCTTACAAGAAAATCTATTCTCGCGAAGGTCTTGACGGCTTCCTCGGGTTTGCCCGGGGTGAGGTGAAGGTCTGTGAGCTGGAGTATCTTGAACTCTCCTTCAGAGTTGAACTTCAGATTTTTGCCGCAGTCCTGCGCGTGAGCTGCCGCTGCGATGGCCGCTGCGAAGATGGCAAAAGCTGAAAGTCTTCTCATTATATTGCGGCACAGGTATTTAAATCTCATTTTTTATCCTCCTTTTAATAATATATGCTATTTTTGTTCAAATATAATGAAGTTCTATGGTTCGTGTGATATTGATGACAGATTTTACCGAGGCTTATGCCCGCCGTCTTCTTCTTGGAATCTCGCAGTTCGCCAGAGAGTCCGGGCAGAGATGGAGCATCTGCCGTATTCAGAGCGGTAACCGCAAGGAAGGGGATCTTTCCGATCTGCTGCGTTTTGCCCAGAACATCAAGGCTGATGCCATAATCGGCCAGTTCTACGACACCGACGACGTCACAATCTTTCCCCGCAACGGCATCATAGCCATAGCCCAGGACTTCAAGAAACGTTTCACCACGATTCCCAATATCACAGCCGACCACTACATGGCCGGGAAGATGGCAGCCGAGTATTTCCTCGGCAAGGGTTTCAAGAGCTTCGGCTTCTATGGCCCGGCTGGAGTCGTTTTTTCCGAGGAGCGCTATCAGGGCTTCAAGGAGACAATCAGAAAGGCCAACCCCGACTACTCTCTGTCATTCTTCCAGGCCAGTGACAGCAGCCTTTGGGAACTTGGCCTTGTCGAGATAAACAATTGGATCAACTATCTGCCGAAGCCTGTCGGGATCCTTGCCTGCGATGACAACTGGGCCTATCATATAACCGAGGCATGCTGCCTTCAGAGTACTGATATCAACCGCTTCCGCATACCGGAAGATGTGTCCGTGGTGGGTGTGGACAATGATGAGACCATATGCAATCTCTCCGTCCCAAGGCTTTCCTCCATTAACCAGAGGGTGGAGACTGCCGGCTACAACGTTGCCAGGATGATCAGCAAGATGATCAGCGAGGGAAGCATGACCTGCCCCGATATCAGAGTGGAACCAGGCAACCTCATCACCCGCCGTTCTTCAGACATTCTGGTAAATGACGACCCGGACATCACCACCGTGCTCAAATATATACATGAGCACCTTGCGGAGAAGATAGTCGTCAATGACCTTGTGAAGCTCGTGCCTCTCTCACGCCGTCTGCTGGAAACCAAATTCAGCAAAAGCACTGGCTACTCCATCTATGAGTATATAATCAGGGCAAGAGTCAAAAAGATGGCAGAACTTCTCAAGGAAGGCATGTCTGTCACTGAGGCAGCCCTCACCATCGGGGCCACCGATACAAAAAACATTTCCCGCTCCTTCAAGAAAATCAAGGGCATTACGCCGATTGAATTCAGGAAGAAGCAGGAAATCTAATCTATAAGGCTATTAATAGCCAGCGTTCTGCTTAAGCTTGCCGCCTGAGAGGGTGATCTGAGTTGAAGGATAAGGGAATACAACCTTGTGGTCGTCCCAAACCTTCTGTGTCTTGTAATCCTCGTAATCTCCAATTGTGAAGCTTGACTCAGGGTTAGAGCGGTCTGCATAGTGACGTGCCCTAGGGTGAGTTGTGAGCTCCTTGATTGCAAGGGCCTTCACATCAGCTGCACCGGAAACTGCCCATCTCTTTACGTCTGCAAGGTGGTCTGCAGGCTCGAATGCGAGCTCGCAGAAGCGCTCATGGTAGATCTGTGCCATGGTAGCGCTGGCTGCAGGTGCGAGGTTTGCACGGGTGCGGACTGCGTTGATGTCGATAAGGGCCTTGCCTGGATCAGGCTTGGTTGCGTTGAGGTATGCCTCGGCACGGAGGAGAAGACAGTCTGCAAAGCGGAGGATGTGGAAGTTCACGCGTGCTGTAGGCCAGTCACCGTTGGTGTTGACGTAGCCAGTTCCTGTCATGTCAGCCTTTCCGAATGGAGCCATCCACTTGTTGATCATGAAGCCTGACTCGATGTCTGAAGATGAGAAGAAAGACCTCTTCTCGCCGTTGAACATAAACTCATCGCCATACTCGAGGATGGTGCGTGCAAGACGCTCGTTCTTTACGCCGCCGACGTTGTCCTTGGCCATCTCCTCATATGTGTCGTATGAAGGCTTGTGCTGTCCCCAGCCGTTGTAGATACCCCAGCCCTTGTTCTCGAGGCATACGCCAGGGAACTCAGAGCCACCGCCGTTTGCACCGCCGTTGCCTGGGATAGACCACAGGTACTCTTTGGTCCAGAAGTCGCTGAACTCGCATGAGAAAAGCTGAGAGAAAGAAGGAGCGAGTCCACGGTGGTAGGTGGTCTCAAGAGTGTTGACGCAAGTGATGACATTGTCCCACTGTGCCTTGTCCCATGTTGCCCAGTATGCGTATGTCTTAGCCATGTATCCTACAGCTGCTGCCTTGTGAGCACGGCCGCGGTCGTTGGCACCATACTCCTCGAATGAAGGGAGAAGTTCCTCTGCCTTCTTGAGGTCAGCGATGATGGCTGCATAGTTGTCTGTTACGGATGCGAGCTGTGGAGGGATAGAGTTGTCATAATCACCCTCTGTAGCCTCCCATGCGATGAATGGAACACCCTGTGCCTTTGTACCGTAACGGTAAGCGATGTAGAAATGGTAGAATGCGCGCATGAAGTATGCCTCACCGAGAGAACGGGTCTCGATAGCGGTAAGGGCCTGCTTAGCTGCCTTCTCTGTGAGTTTCTTGATTACGAAGTTAGCATTGGCCATACCTCCGCAGCACTGCTTGAAGTTGCCTTCAAGCGGGCTTTCAGAACCCTTGTACTCAAGAGTTGCGAGGGTTGAATAACCACGGGTCTTACCCCATACTACCTGGTTTGCACCACCCTGCTCCCAGAAGATCTCACGTCCGAACATTGCCTCCTGGTGGAAGCGGGCGTAGAGATAATCGATTGCATCGATAGCCTGCTGGTCGTTGGTGAAGTATGTTGTGGTGGTAGGATTTCCTTCCGGATTTACATCGAGGAATTTATCGCATGCCCCTACAGAAAGGAGTCCGAGAGCAATTGAGAAAACTGTTATAATTCTTTTCATAATATTGTTCCTCCATTATTAATAAGTGAGCTTCACACCGAATGAGAGTACGCGGGATACAGGGTACTTGAGTGCATCGTATCCACCGCACTCAGGATCCATTCCGGAGTACTTTGTGAAGGTTACGAGGTTGTCACCGCTGAAATAGATGGCCAGACGGCTTGCACGGGCGTCGAAGTGAGCAGCCTTGCGGAGCACGTTTGTAAGGTCATAGGTGAGGGTGACGTTCTTGAGACGCAGGTAAGAAGCGTCCTCGATGTACCAGTCTGAAGCGGTTGTGAAGTTGTTGTTAGGGTCGCTCTTGCTAAGACGAGGGATGTTGCTTCCCTGGTTGCTTGGGCTCCATGCGTTGAGGATGTCCTTTGCACGGTTGAAGCTTCCTTCAGTATCGTTGAGGATAGAGTACTTACCCATGTAGGCAGCCTTTGCACCTGCTACGCCCTGGAACATGAAGCTGAAGCTGAGGTCCTTCCAAGCGAATCCACCGTTGAATGCGTAGTTGATCTTAGGTGCTGCGCTTCCGATGTACTGGCGGTCCTTGTCGTCGATGGTACCGTCGTTGTTGTAGTCCTCGAACTTGAGGTCACCTGCCTTTGCGTTAGGCTGGATAGGCTTGCCGTCCTTGACGTAAGCTGCAGCCTCTGCGTCGCTCTGGAAGATTCCGAGGTTCTTGATTACGTAGAATGATCCGATAGGCTGGCCTTCTGCTGTCTGATAGATATAAGGGACGTTCTTGTAGGTCTTGTCATTGGTCCATACACCTGCATTGCCCTCGCTGTCGCGTACACCGATGTTGGAAACCCAGTTCTTGTTGTATGCGAAATTGAGGCCGAGGTTGTAGCTGAAGTCCTTGCTTACACGGTCATTCCATCCGAGTACCACCTCGACACCACGGTTCATGACCTCACCCATGTTTACGAGCATAGGGTCAAGACCGATTGTACCAGGCCAGTTCATTGATGACTGCTGGATGAGGTTGAAGGTCCTCTTGTTATAGAAGTCTACAGCGAGGCTGAGGCGCTCCTTGAAGAACTCTGCGTCAACACCGAGGTCAAGCTGCTCTGAGGTCTCCCAGGTAAGCTTAGGGTTTACGGCGTTGTTGTAGTAGTACATACCGTTGAAGAGGTTTCCGTTCTCCACTCCGTACTGAGCTGAGTCAGACCAGTTCTTGCTGCTGAGGAGTGCGGACTTGTAGTTCATGTTGATAGAACCGAGGTTACCGATACGTCCGAATGAAGCACGAAGCTTGAGGAGGTTGAGATTGTCACTCTTAGGCATGAACTTCTCGCTGGTGAGTTTCCATGCTGCAGTCACAGCAGGGAAATCGCCGTAGTTGTTGCCCTTTGCAAGACGGCCGGCATAGTCGCGGCGCCATGATGCTGTTACGAAGTAACGGTCATCGTAGCTGTATGATGCGCGGGCCACGATAGCGAGGTTGGCATCGTTGCCTGAGAATGA
>JAGHUW010000089.1 GCA_018064625.1 Candidatus Cryptobacteroides equifaecalis
ATACAATTCCTCCATACCGGAGGATGTAAGGCCGAGAAGTACCGCCATCATGATGAAAAGGGGAATCACATATGCAATCCAAACGGCCTTGTGGCCCATGGGGGCCTTCAGGGAAACCTCAACTTCCTGCCCCGGCTCATACCTGGTCCAGCCGGAAGTGGGGGCCTCAACTATCTTGGCCTCGGCCTCCGACATGGAACAGAGCCCCTTTGCATGGCAGGCGCTGCAGGCCGACTCCGATATTATCTCTACCGAAGTGATTTCCGGCGTGACGGCAAGCACCCTCCCGCGGTGTGATATTTCCTTATTCAAACTCATTGTAATCTGAATTCATTGCAGACTGAATCTCCATCGAGGCGGCCCTCATGTCAAGGCTGTCGTCAGGCTCCACGAACTTGATCTCACCTCCGCGGAAGGTCATGTCTATGTCGCAGGTCTCACCGTTTCTGTGCTTGGCGATGATGATCTGAGTCTTGTCCTTGTCTTCAGGGTTCTCGCTGAGGCCCACGAAATCAGGTCTGTGGATAAAGATTACCATATCTGCATCCTGCTCGATGGAGCCGGACTCACGAAGGTCTGAGAGCTGAGGCTTTCCGCCGCCTCCCTGTCTCTGCACCGCCTGACGGGACAGCTGGGACAGGGCGATAATCGGCACGTTCAATTCCTTTGCCGTGGCTTTCAGAGTACGCGAGATAACCGCAACCTCCTGCTCGCGCATTCCTCTGTACTCGGCAGGGCCCTGCATCAGCTGGAGGTAGTCAACTATGATAAGACGGACACCCTTGTTCTTGACAAGATTCTTGGCCTTGGTGCGGAACTCCATCAGCAAGATGCCCGGGGTGTCATCTATATATATAGGTGCCTGGCTGAGCGCCTTGAGTTTGTACTCGAGCTGCTCCCACTCATAAGGTTCCAGCTTGGACCCACCCTTGATCTTGTCTGCACTGAGGCCGGACTCCGAGGTCATCAGACGCTTGGCAAGCTGTATGGCAGACATTTCCAGGGAGAAGAACGCAACCGGCATGTGGTGGTCCACTGCGGCATTCCTTGCAAGGTTAAGGGAGAATGCTGTCTTACCCACGGACGGGCGGGCAGCAAGGATGATGAGGTCCGACTTCTGCCATCCCTGGGTAATCCTGTCTATGGACACGAATCCGGAAGGCACACCGTTGAGACCGGTGGAATCCTGGGCCTTGGCAATATCCTCCATAGCCTCGTTGATCACCGAGCCTATCTCCTGGACATCCTTCCTCACATTGCTCTGAACGGCATCATAGATCTTGCTCTGGGCATTGTCTATGAGGTCGTCCACCTTCACGGAATCGTCGAAGGACTGCTTGAGTATCTCGTATGAGGCGCTGATGAGTTCCCTCTGGATGGTCTTCTGCTTGAGTATCTTTACATAATACTCGATATGGGCGGCAGAGCCCACCTTCTGGGAGAGATCTGCAAGGACTACGGAACCACCCACAGCCTCAAGATTACCCAATTCGGTAAGCTTGGCGCTGACTGTGATTATATCTACCGAGGTATGCTCGGCCACGAGTGAGGACATGGCCTCAAACACCATCCTGTGCTTGGGGTCATAGAAGCAGGAGGCCTTGAGCTCCTCCATCGCAACGTCCACACAGGACGGTTCCAGCAGCATCGCACCAAGGACCGCAGCCTCGACGTCCGGGGCCTGAGGGGGTTTGTTACCCAGCTCACTGCCCAGGGAATCAAGGTTGACGGCCGCGTCCTTGCGACGCTGATTCCTGCCGCTCTCTGCCATCTGGTATTATATTTCCGGAGAAACGATGATGCGTCCGCAGTGCTCGCAGATGACAAGCTTCTTGCCGGAAGCGATGTCGATGACCCTCTGAGGGGTGACGGTGCTGAAGCAGCCTCCGCAGGCATTCTCATTCACGAGAGTGACCACAGCGAGACGGTTGAGCACGCTTGCACGTATGCGGTTGTATGCGCTGAGGGTACGGGCATCGATCTTGGATGCATACTCCTCCCTTCTTGCGCGGAGGGTCTCCTCCTCCTTTGCGGTGGACTCCACGATGGACGAAAGTTCCTCATTCTTTGCCTCGAGGTCACCCTCGCGTACTGAAAGCCTCTCTGCTACACGCTCAAGGTCAGCCTTCCTGTCCATGATGGCCTGACGGGACTCTCTGATGTTCTTCTCACAGATGGAACGCTCGAGAGTGAGATCCTCTATCTCCTTGTTGATGGAATCATACTCGCGGCTGTTGGATACATTCTCCATCTGCTTGCGGTATTTCTCAACTTCCTCATCGATCTCACCGATCTTCTCGTTGCTGGACTCTATGGTCTGGCCATAACCCTCGATGATGTCCTCGATGCGGGCATGCTTGGCCTTGAGGGCAAGGATGTCCTCCTCAAGGGCCTTTACCTCCTCTGGGAGTTCGCCACGGAGCTGTACAAGTTTCTCGATCTCATTATCAGCGGACTGAAGTTCATAGAGATTCTTAAGTTTCTCCTGAACATCCTGCTCGCTCTCCGCAAAAGACTTCTTCAAAGAGACGAAGGTCTCCCTCTCATCAATAGGAGTCTGGATTTTTACTGTTTTCTTAACTGTTGACATATTTCTAGAAATAAATAACTTCCAAAGTTAGAAATTTTTTCTCACCATTACAAGTTGCTCGCGTATGGAGCGCAGAGAATCGAGCGCCTTCACCCTCTTCTCAACACTCGCACGGTCCTCTGTCAGAGCCTTTTCCACGCCCTGCAGAGTCAAGCCCCTCTTCTTTGTGAGGAAGTGTATCTGCTTGAAAACCTCAACGTCCTTTTCCAGGAAAAGACGGTTTCCCTTGCCATTCCTTTTTGGCTTTATGAACTTAGGGAACGAGTCTGACCAGTAGCGGACAAGGGAGATATTCTCTCCAAGAATTTCCGCCACGTCACTGATGGTGTAGTATAATTTATCCATATCAGTCGAGCGATTGCTGGGTATTGATTGTCATGTAAAGCATGTTTGCATATTCCTCCGGTGTGACGGAGGCGAAAAAGTAGTCGATGGGGTCAAGGGTCTCCCCATCCTTGAGTATCTCGTAATGCAGATGAGGGGCGTAAGCATGTCCGGACATACCCACGGAGCCTATCCTCTGCCCCTGACGGACCACCTGTCCCTGGCGGACAAGCCTGTCCTGAAGATGGCAGTACACGGTCTCATATCCTCCCGCATGGCTGATCACTATCTGGTTGCCCACGTTGGCCGAATTGTATTTGGAAACGGTCACCACCCCGTCCGCACTGGCATACACCGGAGTGCCGCGCGAGGCAATGAGGTCTATGCCGCGGTGAGGCACGTAGGCCTTGTAGAAAGGATTTATCTTGCTGCCGGTGGAAGCTCCCACCTGCGTGTATCCTATGTCAATGAGGGGCAGGTTCATAGGCGGCATGGTCCTGTCATCGGAAGAAAGGGCTATGGCTATGTTGCGGAAGGCCTCATCCACCCTGGAAGCGGTCTGCACCAGCTGATCCGCCTTGTCCCTGGAGTAGCTGTATATCTTCGTCTCAGGGATTGTGTCGCTCGCAAAGAAGAAGGAAAGGTTCGCCATAGGGTCGAGGCCCGGAGCGTGCGCGTTGAACACCTTCTCGTAAATGGCGTTATCCTTTATCTGCAGGCCGGCAAGCACGTCGGCAAGCATCTGCTCGTCCGGTTGAGAAAGGGAGTAAAGTTCCTTGTACACACGTATCTCCCTGGACATCCTGCGTTCGCTGTCCGTGCTGAAGAACAGCGCGAATATGGCATATATCAGGACAAAAAGCACTATGCTTATCGCAAGCAGCGACAGCAGCCATTTCACAACCACACCCACGCGGCTTCCGGCCTTGCGGAAGCTGATGGCATGAGGATCGAATTCCAGTTTATTGTCTTTCATTGCCTTAATCCCTCTTCTTCAAAAGTTCGCTGGTAGAGGCCATCTTCCCTCTCGGGCTGTCCTCGGCCACCTTGTCTATCATGGCCTTATATTCCTCCGGGGTCATCTCCAGGTCATAGAAACTCCTCGGGTTTACCCTCGAGCCCTTGTAAAGCACCTCGTAGTGAAGATGCGGCCCCGTAGACTTGCCGGTGCTGCCCAGAGTACCTATCCTTTCCCCGCGGCGCACCTTCATTCCCGGCTGAACCTCAACGGTATTGAGGTGGGCATATCTGGTCTTGTAGCCGTAGCCATGGTTTATGACTATCTCGTTGCCGTAGCCGCGGAACTTCACATCCGCAATCTCCACGGTGCCGTCTCCGGTCGCATATACCGGCAGGCCCTTCTTTCCCGCAAAATCCTGTCCCTCGTGGAAGGCATGCCCGCCATAAACAGGGTCGCGCCTCCAGCCGAAGCTGCTGGAAAGGTGGAAATCCCCCGGGTTGGTCATGAGAGGGCTCACGGCAGGCACGCAGGAAATCATGTCTCCCGCCTGCTGGGATATCTGCTTAATCTCATCGAGGCTGCGGCTGCATACGACCGCCCTCTTGGAAAGGGCGTCGATGTTCATCAGCACCTTCTTGAAAGCCGGGTTCGCGCCCTCAACGTCGAGGCTTGAGAACCTTGCGGCACGCCTCTGCAGTTCCTCCGCCGATTCAGCCGGAATCTCGTTGAGTCCGTATATGGAACGATAGACCTTGTTGTCCCTCTGTTCCATTCCAGAGAGGATGTCGTCGTAATATTCCACCTGGTGGGAAAGTATGCTCACCTTGGACTCCCAGCCGGCTGTCTTGGCCTTGAGATACATGGTCTTGGGAAGGTCAAGATGGAAATAGTCCAGATACAGCCATGAGAAGAAATACACCATGCCCAGCACCACTACGACGCTGAGCAGGATGGACCCATAGCGCAGAACGGCAGGAATATCCTGCTTTTCATACATCAATGTCTCCGGATTAAATATGTATCTTTTCTTCATCCCGGCAAATATACTTCTTTTTTACTTTAAAAAAGTGTATTTTTGTAAGCTTATATTAATTACACGCATTATTATGACTTCCAAGGAAATCAGACAAAAGTTTCTTGACTTTTTCGCATCGAAAGGACACACCATAGTTCCTTCCGCACCAATGGTGATAAAGAATGACCCTACACTAATGTTCACCAACGCGGGAATGAACCAGTTCAAAGATATCATTCTCGGCAACGCCAAGGGTTCATACTGCCGCGCCACAGACTCTCAGAAGTGCCTCCGCGTATCCGGAAAGCACAATGACCTCGAGGAAGTGGGACACGACACCTACCACCACACAATGTTCGAGATGCTCGGAAACTGGAGCTTCGGCGACTACTTCAAGAAAGAGGCCATCGACTGGGCATGGGAACTGCTCACAGAGGTTTACAAGATCGACAAGAACATTCTCTACGCCACCGTCTTCGAGGGTTCGGAGGAAGACGGCACCAGCCTAGACATAGAGGCCAAGGAAGCTTGGCTGAAGCATCTCCCTGAGGATCACATCATCCTCGGAAACAAGCACGACAACTTCTGGGAAATGGGAGAGACAGGTCCTTGCGGCCCATCTTCGGAAATCCATATCGACATCCGCACGGAAGAGGAGAAGGCTGCCAGCGGCCTTTCAGGGCGCGAGCTCGTGAACAAGTCAGACCCTCACGTAATCGAGATCTGGAACCTCGTTTTCATGGAGAACCAGAGAATGGCCGACGGCCACCTGGAGAACCTCCCTGCAAAGAACATAGACACAGGAATGGGCTTCGAGCGCCTCTGTGCAGTGCTCCAGGGCAAGAACTCCAACTATGACACAGACGTATTCAGCGGAATGCTGGCAAAGATAGGCGAGCTCTCAGGCCACAAGTACGGCGAGAGCGACCAGGTGAACGTGGCCATGCGCGTGATTGCAGACCACATCCGCGCCATCAGCTTCTCCATCGCAGACGGACAGCTCCCTTCCAACGTGAAGGCCGGCTACGTGATTCGAAGGATCCTGCGCCGCGCCGTCCGCTACGGCTACACCTTCCTCGGCCTCAACGAGCCTTTCCTCTGCCGCCTCGTGCAGCAGCTCGTGGATGACATGGGACAGGCCTACCCGGAAATCGTATCCCAGCAGAAGCTCATAGAGAACGTGATCCGCGAGGAGGAGATGTCATTCCTGCGCACACTCGACCGCGGCATAAAGCTGATGGACGAGTGCATGGAGCGCTCCAAGTCAGACAAGACAATCAAGGGCGAGGATGCATTCAAACTCTACGACACCTTCGGATTCCCTATAGACCTCACCGAGCTCATCGCAACAGAGAACGGCTACAAGGTTGACCTCGACGGATTCCAGGCCGAGCTCCAGAAGCAGAAGGAAAGGGCGCGCAACGCCACCTCCAACAGCTTCGGCGACTGGGTGGAATATCACTCCGGCGAGGAGGTTGAATTCCTTGGATACGACACCACAACAGTAGAGGGCGCACAGCTGCTCAGGCAGAGGACCGTGGTCCAGAAGAACAAGGAAATGCTCCAGCTCGTGTTCGACCGCACCCCATTCTACGGAGAGATGGGAGGCGAGGTTGGAGACACCGGATACATACTTTCCGGCAACGGGGAGAAGATCGCCATCCTCAACACAGTGAAGGAAAACGGCCTTACCGTACACATTGCAGAGAAACTCCCTTCAGACCCTGAAGGAGAGTTCACCCTCGTCGTCGACGCAGCACGCAGGCAGAAGATCGCCAACAACCACAGCTGCACCCACATCCTTGACCAGGTACTCCGCGAGGTGCTCGGAACACACGTTGAGCAGAAGGGTTCCTACGTATGCGACAAGTACCTGCGCTTCGACTTCTCCCACTTCGAGAAGCTCACCAGCGAGCAGCTCCGCACCGTGGAAAGAAAGGTGAACGCCCTCATCCGCGCCAACAACCCTCTCATAGAGAAGCGTGACGCAAGCATGGACGAGGCCAAGGCAATGGGCGCCATAGCACTCTTCGGCGAGAAGTACGGTGACGTCGTGCGCGTGGTCAAGTTCGGAGACAGCGTAGAGCTCTGCGGAGGATGCCACACCAGCGCAACGGGAAATATAGGATACTTCCAGATAACCTCAGAATCCGCCATCGCAGCCGGAATACGCCGCATCGAGGCCGTGACAGGCGAAGATGCCGAGCTCTACTCAGAGTCTATCCAGGAGGCACTCCATACGGCAAAGGCATTCTTCAACAACGTGCCTGACCTCACCGGAGCAATCCAGAAGCTCATTTCCGAGAATTCAGAGTACAAGAAGCAGGCCGAGGAGTTCGCAAAACTCAAGATAGCCGAGTTTGCCAAGATGCTCTCGGAGACAGGAAAGGACGTGAACGGCGTCAACCTCATCGTGATGAATCACCTCACCGAGGGCGCTGACCCTACAGTGCTGCGCGAGGCTTCAATCCTTCTCCAGAAGGATCTCAAGAACACCGCAGTCGTGGCCGCCTTCGAGAATGACGGAAAGCCTCAGCTCCTGCTCATGTACAGCAACGACCTCGTGGCTGCAGGCAAGAACGCGGGCAAGGACATACGCGAGGCTGCCAAGTTCATCCAGGGCGGTGGCGGCGGCCAGCCAGGCCTCGCTACGGCAGGTGGCAAGAATGTTGCAGGCCTCACCCAGGCTCTCGACCAGCTTGTGGCAAGCGCCACTGCATAAAGAAAGCGGGAACACATCAGGATGAGGAAACTCGACAGATTCATACTCAAATCTTTCATCGGACCTTTCGTCGCGATACTTCTCGTCGTAATCTTCGTCCTGATGATGCAGTTCCTCTGGCTCTACATCGACGAACTCGTAGGAAAGGGACTGGGGCTCAAGGTCATACTTGAGTTCCTCATGTGGGGTATATGCACCATCCTCCCAATGGCCATACCTCTGGCAACCCTGCTTGCATCCATGATGACAGTGGGCCAGCTGGCAGAGAACAACGAACTCATGGCCATAAAGGCGGCGGGAATATCCTTCGGCAGGGTAATGGCCCCGCTTACGGCCGCATCCGTAGTGATCTGCCTTGGAACCTTCTGGGCCGGAGACAGCCTTGTGCCGAAGGCGTACAACGAGATATTCACCCTCAGGGACGACATCAGCAAGACAAAGGAACAGATCAAGATCCCTTCAGGAACCTTCTATGACGGAATAGACGGCTACATACTCCGCGTGGAGGAGCAGCAGGAAAATGGTCTGATGAAAGGCGTGATGGTCTATAACCACAGCTCGAACAAGGGAAACGACGACGTAACCCTTGCCGACTCGGCTTATATGAGACTGTCCAAAAACAAGGACTTCCTCATATTCACCATGTACAACGGCACCAACTACCGTGAGGAGAACAAGAAGAGCTACAGGGACACGGTACTCAAACTGGACAGAATAGACTTCCAGAGGCAGGAGATCACCATCCCTCTGTCCAACTACACCTTCGAGAAGTCAGATACCAGCAGGTTCGGAGACCAGAGAAAGACCATGAACCTCAAGCAGCTGATTGTGGAACATGACACTCTGAAGGTGAAACTTGCCCAGTCTCACGCAGCAAACGTGAACAGCATGCTGGGAACATCCAGCCTCTACAGATCCAGCCAGTTAGACACTTCCTTCAATGCTGCGGGCATGAGGAACTTCAGCGACGCCAAGTTCATGGAATGGAACAGCTATCAGGACAAGGCCCGGGCATACATGACCGCATACGACCAGTCCCAGAGATACCTCACGGA
>JAGHUW010000183.1 GCA_018064625.1 Candidatus Cryptobacteroides equifaecalis
GAAGGCCCATGTGCCGCTCTGGGTGTAGTGGAAATACTCAAGTCCCATGGAACCGGTATTCTTGAAACCTGTCACAGTCATAGACATGGATGAAGATGAGAGACTGGTCAAAGCCGCAGCCAAAACACTCGCAGTTCCCGGAACGGAAACCTTACCATACATGACATTGATCTCATTTCTGTTCTCTCTGTAGCTACCAGCCGCAGCCTGTCCTGCAAACACACTCAGGACCATTACGATTGCTAAAATCTTTTTCATAATAAGCTAATTATCCAAGTTCGTTCTCTTCAGTGAAAGCCTGCAAGACTGCTCCTCCGTCAATGGAGGCAATGCAGTCCGTAAGCATGTGAATTCTTGAAGGATCCACCAGATTGAGCACATTGGCGGTGGTTTCCTTCACACAATAATCACCTGCCACACCGCAGACATCTATCTTCACCTCATCCGCATGGTCTCCAAGGCACTCCAGAAGGTCCATGGACGAACTGAATGCACCATACTCCTCCATATCAGGGTCCTGACCCTTGCGTACATAATAGACTTCCTGGCGGCTCTTGTCGCAGGCTGACAGTACGCAGTCCGGCAGTGACGCACCTTCTGTGTATTCTACGCAGTGCACAGGCCACGGGCCGCCCTGCTCCTTGAATGAACAGTGACGGTAAGGATGGAAATCAAGGGTAAAGATCACCTTGTCATATCCCGGAATCAAAGCAGCAATCTTCTCTGCGAGCGACTCGGCTCCCTTTACATAGAGTGACCCTTCCGGACAGCAGAAATCCTTCTGCAAGTCCATTATCAATAATACTTTCTCTTTCATTTTCTTATCTGACTGATTATATAATCGCACTTGGCTGTATTGCCGAGGACCTTGCCCTTGTCGCAGGAGAGCTTGATGCAGTCATGCCACTCGCGGGACTCGGTGATGCGGCCCTTGGTGAGCTTGACCACTATGTTCATTGGGGAACAGCCCGTTACATCGCAGGTGAGGAAGGTGCCCACACCGTAGGAATCCATCATCCTGCCTCCTACGAACTTATGTATCTCCACGGCCCTCTCTATATTCAGACCATTGCTGAAGACAATCTGCTTGGAGGCAGGGTCTATGCCCAGCTGGCGGTACTTTTCCATGATTCTTGTGAACTGCTCCTCCTCTATGCCGCTGTCCACACGCAGACCCTTGTACATCATGGCCATTCTCTTGGAGAGGTTGTTGAAGAACACATCATCCCCGAAGCAGTCATAGAGGTAGATTCCGTTGTCTCCGTCATAGACATCGCTGAACTTCTTCATCACATTGAAGTTGCATTCGAACACTCCGCTGACTATCTCCTCGAAGGAGATAAGCTGATGTGACATGGTTCCAAGGCAGGCTGTGCCATACTTCATGGCCAGCCACACATTGCTGGTTCCGGTAAACTTGCCAGGCCATGACTTGGAATCATAAACCTCCTTCATGGTCCTGACAACCATCTCATGATGGTCGAAGCTGAGCCTACGGCGGGTTCCCATATCTCCCAGAACCAGACCCTCAGAGAATATCCTCTCGCTCTTCTCACGGGCGCGCTGCTGCTCCAGAACAGAATCATAGCGCTCCAAATCCCCGTTCAGGGTATGCATAAGCTCTGAGATGCAGGAAAGCAGAGGCATCTCCCACATGATTGTGGAAAACCACTTTCCCCTTACGGAAATGGAAAGATGGCCTTCCACGTCCTGCTGAATGCTTACCTCGGCCGGATTGAACCTGTAACCCCTGAGGAAGGTAAA
>JAGHUW010000134.1 GCA_018064625.1 Candidatus Cryptobacteroides equifaecalis
CTGAAATCAGAGGACGATGAACAGCGCACAGGCGGCAAGAAGGATGGCCATTATGATATCAATGACTTTGTAATGCTCCGAATAACTCTTCCTGAGGATATTTCCTGCAGCTATCCATGCGAAGTTGGCTCCCGGACCCGCAAGCAGAAGAAGCGGGGCAACTATCAGAAGATCAGTTAATTTATTACTATACGGCATTACGTACACAGAGAATACCGTCAGCTCGAAAAGGAGCATCTTCACATTGGTGAGCTGGACAATAAGCCCGGAAACGAAATTGCAGTCCCTCGCATCCATATCGGTCTTACCGGAATAGCGCCAGGTCTTCCATGCCAGCCATAATATATATGCAGCACCCAGGTACTTGAGGTACTTGATATACTGTCCCAGCACCTCGCCAAGAATGAATGTCAGCATCACCATCAGGAGCAGGGCAATGCTGAAACCCACGAACAATCCCGCCCACATCTTCATGGCCGCCTTCCTTCCGTACCTGAGGCTGCAGGCCAGAGAGTACAGGTTCGCCGGCCCTGGTGTATATCCTACAACCAGGATCGACAGAAGCAGGGATGGCAGCAATGAAAGGGGCATTCCGCGAAAAAACTAGACGTTAAAGAGGAAGTGCATGATGTCGCCGTCCTGGACTACGTACTCCTTGCCTTCGATTCCCATCTTGCCGGCGGCACGCACCGCGGCCTCGGTCTTGTAGTTCACGAAATCGTCGTACTTGATGACCTCGGCACGGATGAATCCGCGCTCAAAGTCGCTGTGGATTACGCCAGCAGCCTTAGGTGCCTTGTAACCCTTCTGGATGGTCCATGCGCGGCACTCGTCGGCTCCGGCGGTGAAGAAGGTCTGAAGTCCCAGGAGATGGTATGCAGCCTGGATGAGGCGTACCACTCCGGACTCCTCAAGCCCCATCTCGGACAGGAACATCTGCCTGTCCTCGTAATCCTCCATCTCTGCAATCTCAGACTCGGTGCGTGCGGAGATGATGAGAATCTCTGCATTCTCCTCCTTGACCGCCTCGCGGACAGCGTCCACATAGGCGTTGCCGTTCACTGCGGAAGCGTCGTCGACGTTGCAGACGTACATCACAGGCTTGTTCGTGAGCAGGAAGAGGTCATGGGCGATGGAAGCCTCCTCCTCGTTGACAGGTACCACTGTGCGGCAGGACTTTCCCTCTAGCAGGGCTGCCTTGTAGCGGAGGAGCAGGTCGGCCAGCTTCTTCGCATCCTTGTCACCGGCCTTTCCGGCCTTCTCTGCCTTGGCAAGACGCGCCTCAACGGTCTCAAGGTCCTTGATCTGAAGCTCCGTGTCAACAACTTCCTTATCCCTTACCGGATTGACGTTGCCGTCCACATGAACCACGTTGCCGTCTTCGAAGCAGCGGAGGACATGAAGGATGGCGTCGCACTCGCGTATGTTGGCAAGGAACTGGTTGCCCAGACCCTCTCCCCTGCTGGCACCACGCACGAGGCCGGCGATATCCACTATATCCACGGTCGCAGGGACCACGCTCTTAGGCTTGCAGATGTCTGCGAGCACCTCAAGGCGCTTGTCCGGCACGTTGGTGGAGCCAAGATTAGGCTCGATTGTACAGAAAGGGAAGTTGGCGCTCTGGGCCTTGCCTGAGCTTACACAGTTGAAAAGTGTCGATTTGCCCACATTAGGCAGACCTACTATACCGCATTTGAGTGACATATATTGTTTCTATTTTTTTGCATTGAATAAAACGACATTCCATTTCACGCCTATGGTCCCGGCAAATCCGGGTTCGTCTCCCATACGGGCACCGGCCATGGCATGTATCCTCACATTCCTGCTGCCCTTGACCGGGAAATACTCGCAACCAGCGAAAACCCTGGACTCGTTATAGAGCAGAGGCTCATTGTCGTAATTGGCCTTTACGAAGAAATCCATCCATGGACGGAAGCCATACACTGCCTTGAGGCAGGCTGCGAAGCTTTCCATGAAACGGGTTCCCCTGTTGGAATAATATCTGTTCATGAGGTCGAGTTCGACCTTGTATGGACCGTAGATGAACTGATTGCCCAGGGCAATATCGTATCTTAGTCCGGCGTGGGCGCTCAGCTGAGACACATTGAATGAATACAGGGGCTTGAAGAAACCGAAGTTACCTCTCCACGATGCACTGAAGGTGAACAGGTCAAACTCATTGTCCTTTGCATCCAGACTGCGGCAGGCCTGAAGTTCAATGGCATCCTTTCCAGTAGGAAGGATATAGACGGCTTCGAGGCCAGGCTGAAAGAAATGAGCCTCCAGGAACATTCTGGTATAATAGTAGATATCTATTGGCGCGGCGTCATATTCCCATGAGCCGTAGTTGATGGGGAACTTCCCGGCCCTGAACCAGAGATTGTCCTTCATCCTGTATCTGAGGTAGGCCTGATCCGTGGCGGCCATCAGGTCTGACGAAGTGATAGGTTTGTGCAGATTCTGGAACACATAATATGAGAACCTGTCATTGATATCTCCGCCAAGAGCGAAACTCAATCTCGCCCCCTTGAACCCTGACTCGGTAAGGTTTGCCCGGCTCTCAACCCTGAGGTTGAAGCTGGGGCCCGCTGTCTCAACGGTCTGCTGAGTATCTTCCGGCATAATTCCAGGAAACTCCACTGGTGAGGCCATAACACCAAAACCAGTGAACAAACACAGCACTATGACAAACATTTTCTTCATATTATGCAAATATACTCATTATTTTCTCCTTTTGCCACAGAAATGCCATACAACCC
>JAGHUW010000113.1 GCA_018064625.1 Candidatus Cryptobacteroides equifaecalis
AAAGAATGGCCAAGGGCCATGAGAGCCTTGCCATGCACGTAGGGGAAGTCGAAGGTGTTTCCGGCGACTATCCCTCCGGCCTTGTCCGTAAGGCTGGCTCCGAAGCCTGGATTCTCGAAGTTCTCGTATTCCGCTGTCCTGCGGAACTCGTAGTTCTCGCCTATGTAGGAAAGATCGCTTATGTAAGGCACACCAGAGTCCAGCGAAGCCTCAAAGCCTGCGTATTCAGCCCCGTCTATCCATGCGGGAGCTCCCACGCGGTCGAAATTGTTCACTATGAGTACAGGTGACTTGCCTGCGCTCTTTTTGCTCAGACCTATGGACAGTATCTCTGAAGGGAAACTCATTCCGCCCTCATTCATGGCGCAGACCTTGAAACTGTAGATATGCCCGGGTTCGATGCTTGTCTCAATCTCAGTTCCCCTTATCTCAATCCCTTTGTCGAATACCCCATCGTCCATCCTCATATATATCATGTATGACGAGGCTCTGGCTGTGGGCTCCAGCTCATCAGGGGTCTCTTTCCAGGAAAGTCTTGCATTGCCTTCCGGGGTGAATTCCAGGGCCATTCCGTGCACGGGAAGTGGCTGTACCACGTAAGGGCAGTCATAGAAGCTGCTTATGGTCTTGAGTATGCCTTTATACACTGCACGGCTGACTGTGAATCTGAATGAAGGGTCAAGGCCATACTTCATGTCTGCGAAGTTCTGGTGGCTCATCAGCTCCAGTATCATTCCCGGGACACCCGTGGTCCTTGATTCACTGTAGCTTCTGTCCCATATTTCCCTTTGTCTCCATTCCGGCTCGAAGCTGCTTCTGATGTCTTTCACAACCTGCTCCTGAATGAATCCGGCCATAAGCCTCGAGGTCATGCGGCTGCGCCCGTTTTCGAAGGTCTTTTTTCCATCCCAGGGATAACTGTATATGGCAAGTGTTCCTATGATGCTGTCGTTGGGTGTGACGCCGGCATCCGTGTGGAAGGCCAGAGAGAGGTCGAAAGGTATGCCTTTCTCTTCCATCATCATCTTGGTCCATGCACCTCTCGATGCGAATTCATTGGTGTATTCCTTGTCCCATCCGTGAGTGATGGTGGTGTCCACTCCGGAATAGACCATGGAGTAGAGGGCGCCCTCGGCATAGGCCGGCAGGCCGGAAAGGCTGCCTCCGCGCTCGATCTTTCCCATTCCTCCGCCGAATCTCACCGCATCGGCCGAAACTGAATATTCCTCAGCGCCGCTATTGTCCAGGATCACGCTTGCCTTGGCTCCCTTGTCGAAGTGGAAGGTGCCGAGGTATATCCAGGTGCCTCCGCCTATCTTCTGGTTTACGCTGAACTCAGTAACTCCGCCGCTGTGAGTCACTCTGTAATGTGCCGCAGGGTTGCTGCTATCCATGGTTTCATAAGAGATATAGACGGCGTAGTCTCCGCTTTCCTCGATTATCGGCTCCCAGCATACGTCGGCATCAGCCTTTTTGCCTCCGCTGCACCAGCAATAGCGTGTGCTGCCTGAACTGAAAGGCAGGTCTGAGATGTCGTATCTTTCCTTGGTGTCAGCAAAACCGGGACCTCCTGTCCGCCATTTGCCGTTTTCTCTATAGATGCCTTCCTTGCGCACAAACGGGCCTCGCTCGCCGCTGAAGGCGTTGTCATTGTCCACCACGTGCTCCAGTTTCTGGGTGTCGCGCTCCCTCGGGCTCATGACGTAGGCACCGGCGTTCTCGAGCATGGGCATCAGGAAGGGCAGAACGAAACTCTGTGTAAACATGTCTTCGCAGCTGCGGTGTACCGGAGGGCGTTGCCAGGACCATTTGCCTTCCTTGTCGTCGTAATAGCGTCCGTGGCTCTGCCATAGGGCTATATATCTGTCAGACAATCCTTTTTTGTAGAACTTACGGCCGTTTTCCGTGATGAATCTATTCTTTTTGCCATCGGACGGGTCGGTGCAGCTGTGCTTGTATGGCAGCGCTTTACCATCGTTGCCCAGATGGGGGAGGAAGAGCTCATGGAAGCGGTTGTTCCTGGTGCTTATCTCTCCTGGGCGGAAGCCCTTGACGTACTTGCTCCATATTGATTCCAACTCTCCCCGGAACCATTTTTCGTCCTCCGCATGCCAGGGGTAGTCGGAGAAGGTCTTGGAGAATTGCAGGTCGAGCCTGCTGCCTCTTTTGTAAAGCTTCTCTATGCGCAGAGGGGCCTTTGCCTTCACACCGGTACGTTCAGTCAGCCTGGCGGTCAGGGTGTCACACATGGGGTTGAGGCTGCGGGCACGTGGGACATTCTGCCCCGCTGCATGCATGTATATCAACAGTGCTGCTGCAGTAAGGAAGTATCTAAGACCTTGCATGCTTCTTTATCGGGTTTGTGAAAAGTATTACAAGTGAGGATATGCCTATTGCCAACATGTCTGCGTAGAAATCGTTGATATCCTCGCTTCTGTAGGGCATCATGCCCTGGATTATCTCTGTAAGACCGGCGAAAAGACAGCCGTATGCGGCAAAGCTGATAATCTTCCCTATGGATTCGACCATCCCTTCCGGGACCCTGTCTATGGAATACCAGGCCAATATGGGGAAGGGGAAGAACATGCAGAAATGCACGATCTTGTCCGTGGGGATGCC
>JAGHUW010000178.1 GCA_018064625.1 Candidatus Cryptobacteroides equifaecalis
CTGAGAACTGCGCAGACAAGAAGAGCGGTGCATACACCGGAGAGGTTTCAGTAGACATGATCAAGTCAACAGGTGCTACCTGGACAATCCTCGGACACTCTGAGCGCCGCCAGTACTATGGCGAGACAGACGCAAAGCTCGTTGAGAAGACAAAGCTCGCTCTTGAGGCAGGTCTCGGCGTAATTCTTTGCGTTGGTGAGAACCTTGAGGAGCGTGAGGCTGGCAAGCACTTCGACGTATGTGCAGCTCAGACCAAGAACGTGCTCAGCGCATTCACAGCTGAGGACATGAAGAACATCGTCATCGCTTACGAGCCTGTATGGGCTATCGGAACAGGCAAGACCGCTACAGCTGAGCAGGCTGAGGAGATCCATGCATACATCCGCGGCCTCGTTGCAGAGCTCTTCGGAGCACAGGTTGCAGAGGATACAACCATCCTCTATGGCGGAAGCTGCAAGCCTTCAAACGCAAAGGAGCTCTTCGCTCAGAAGGATATCGACGGTGGTCTCATCGGTGGCGCTGCACTCAAGGCAGACGACTTCATCCAGATTGCCCTCTCATTCTAAGACCCTGATGACTATGCCGGTTCTGCCGGAATAGTCCCAGAGCCAGAACTTATCACCCTGCAGTTTCACGACTCGCAGGGTGATTCCGTCTCTGGACGGCTCATCCCTGTCCGTGGTCCATCTCAAAAAGCCTATGAGCTCCTCATCCATGCCGGATGGTATGCCGTCGAGTCTCAAGAAGAAATAATCGGACATGGTGTCGGTATGCGCGCCGAACCCGTGTGCGTTCCTGTTGAAATAGAGCTGACAGCGGTCCTCGTTGTATCTGAAAAGATCCTTCCCGTTCATCTCCAGACGTACGCAGTCATCCATTAGAAACCCTTCGGGCACCACATCGGGCCTTGTACAGGAGGAAATAAGCACGGCAAAGGCCGTGAACAGGAGTGACAGGCACTTTCTCATCTCACGTTAATCTTTTTGAGCAGGACTTCGTCGCTGCCGTCCTCATAATGTATGACTGCCCGCAGCTCGCCTCCGGCAGAAACGTGGTAATATCCGTCCGGGCCTATGGATATGCCCCTTCCGTTCATATACCAGTCCACCTTGACGCAAGGTCTTGAATTATAGACTCTGAGAGGGAGCTTTGCCCCGGGTTTGAAGGAGCCGTCGGCATTTCTTTCGCTGTCGTTCAGATATATGAAAGGGCGTATGCCCCTGTAGGCGTTATTGGTCTTGAAGTGTGTCCGGGTTCTGTGCGTCTCGCCGTCGGCATCGGTGATGGCCAGCGTGAGGGTATAGCTCTGGTTCGGCTCCAGGCCCTCGATTGCGTAGGCGCTGCCTTGGGTCGTTGCAGTCCCAGTCTGCCCGTCTGCATTTTGCCATTCGAGCTCGCAGCTGCTTCTGCCGGCTATGCTTTCGTCAAGCTCCCATTCCACCACTGCCGCGTCCTGAAAGGTGCTGACGCTGAATCTGTGCAGCGGCTCAATGGAATCGAACTCCGCGCTGCCGTCGGCATTGATGCGTATGTTTCTGAGAGACAGGTTTATGCCGTACTCCAGCAGGGAGAGGCTGCTCCTTCCGGGCTTTGGGAAGAATACATCCCCTGTCCTTTGCGGGTCCCCGAGGGCTGGGATTATCCTTGCGCCTTCCTTGCCGGGGATGCAGTTTATCCTGTTTGCCATCCAAAGTTTCTGCATTTCGCCTTCGCTGCGGTCTATCAGGTACACAAGCAGACCCTGCCCGCCGCAGAAACGGTCCCAGGAAGCATTGTCCCTGCATTCTATGAGTATATAGCGGCCGGGGGTGTCCGTATCGGCCCTGAGGCGGCTGTTGCTGCGCACGGGCTCGAGGGTATGGTGACCCTGGCCGAGGAGGCTGTCCTCACCCAGGCCGAGGATTTGCCTCTCGATAGCGTTGAAGAAAGGCGGGGTGCAGCCCTTGTCGTTCGCAGAGCCGTTGTCCATGACAGAGGTGCTGTCCCAAAGGCCCTGGGTGGTGCCGCCGCTGGCCTTGCCGTCCACATCGTAGAAGTCCGGCAGCCCGAGTATGTGGCCCATCTCATGGGCATAGACGCCCGTGCTGCAGGTCTCTGTGAGCGAGGCGTAGCAATCTATAGTCTTATGATTCAGGACGATGGCGGGAGCCTTGTAGCTGATGAAGGATTGCTGCGGCCATATGTTGTCCTCGCTGGTGCCGTCCGCCTCGGATTCGCCGGCGCAGAGCAGTATCACCCCTTCCACCTTTCCGTCGCCGTCGTTGTCGTAGAGGGAGAAGTCCACGGCGTCCTTGGACTCGCGGCAGGCGCTGATCACGGCCTCGTAGAAATAGAAATCATGCTCCTGCTCGCCGTTTCTGCCGTAGTACGCTGTAGGCTTGGGGAGGGTGATCACAGGGGCGAGGTCGAAGGCGAATTCCTTCTGAGAGGAATACTGGTCATTCAGATAGGACGCCGTCTGCTCAAGTCTCTCTTCAAGCTGCTCTGCAGGCACACAGAACTCCCTGTCCTGGAACTGAACCGGCAGGACAATGAAACGTATGATGTCGAGGATTATGGCAAGGCAGAATCTCACGTCCGGAATTTTGCTTTATGCAAAGGGCCGGCAACCTCACGGCTCGCCGACCCTTAAACGTGTACTAAAACCTAAACCTATTACAAAGATGCAGGTTTTTCAGCAAACGTTGCATCAATTTTACAAAAAATTGATAAAATTACTTTGAAGCCTCTACTGAAGCCTTGCGGAACTCCTTGAGGTCCTTCATGAGATCGAGAGCAGCCTTGCGTGCGCGTGCACCGGCAGCCTTGTTTCCCTTAACGATCTGAGCCTCAGCATTTGCCTTGAAGGTCTCGATTGTAGCGTTGATTTTATTTACAAGTTCGTTCATAATAAAATATAATTAATTGGTTTATAATATTCAAACCTACATTTTCATGCAATATAGAAAAAGTTTTTTCAAAAACAAAAAATTGCTATACTTTTTCTTCCTGTTTAGGTTTGGCGTTGATCATGTTCATGGCCTTGTCTATTCCCATGAATGCCATGGTCTTGACTCCCTGTACTATCTTTTTGCTCATCAGGCTTATTTCCTCTATCTGCTGCGGGTCGAACTTTCCAAGGACGAAGTCCACCTGGGCTCCCTGCTGGAAGTCATGACCCACTCCGCACCTCAGCCTTGCAAAATCCTTGGTCTCAAGAAGTTCCGTGATGTTCTTCAGCCCGTTATGGCCGCCGGCACTTCCGCTTTTCCTGAGTCTGGTGGTTCCGAAGGGAAGGTTGATGTCGTCACATATCACCAGGATGTTTTCCAGCGGTATGTCAAGTTTCTGCTTCCAGTAACGCACTGCGTTTCCGCTCAGATTCATGTATGTGCTGGGTTTGAGGAGGTGGTACTCACGTCCCTTCTCCTTCACCACGGCCACGTCTCCGTATCGCTCTGTGCTGAAAACAACATTGGATGCCTGAGCCCAGGCATCCAATATCATGAATCCGATGTTGTGTCTGGTGGAAGCGTATTCAGGGCCTATGTTGCCCAGTCCTGCTATGAGGAATGACTTGTCAGACACTTCTGTAGGGTGTTAACTACTTGTTACGTGTAGCCTTGACGCCACAGATGATGGTATCCTTGTCTGTAACGATGGTTACGTTCTCAGCCTTGATGTCGCCAGCCTTCACGCGCTTTCCGAGCTCGAGGCTGCTGATATCTACTGTTACATCATCAGGAAGGTTGTTGAGAGCTGCGCTGATCTTCACGGCGCGGGTGTTCTGATAGAACTTACCACCCTGCTGTACACCGATTGCGTGTCCTGTGATTACAAGTGGAACTGAGATTGTTACAGGCTTTGTGTCGTTCACTGCGAGGAAATCCACGTGGAGGCACTTGTCTGATACTGGGTGCCACTGGAGCTCGTGAAGAACGCATGGGTAGGTCTTGCCGTCAAGCTTGAGGTCTACGATGTAAGCCTTAGGAGTGTCTGTGACTAATTTGAGTTCCTTCTCATTTACTGTGAAGAGAACGTTCTCCATACCGCAACCATAGAGGTTGCATGGAACGAGACCCTCTGCGCGGAGAGCCTTGAGTGCTGCCTTTCCGCTTGCTGCGCGTACCTGGCCGTTGAGTTCAATGTGCTGCATTTCTTAAAAAAATATTAAAACGTGTTACTCATCCCGGGAAACTGGCTCGGGACCCATTGCACCAAAACCCCGGAGGATTTTAAAATGCGCGCAAATATAGTAAAAATAATCTATTCCACCAAACCGCAGTCCCTGTTCCAGGCGTAACCCTTGTAATAGGCGTTCAGAGTACTGTTTCCTGCGCTCGGCAGATACATGCTCATTCCGCAGTAGCGGTTGAGGTCTATCACTATGCTGAGGAAATGCGGAGTGGCGTCGCAGTAAGGCACGGCCTTTTCAAGGGCGGAGCTCAGGGCTGCGCGGTCAGCGGATTCCATTCCGGCATTGGTGTAGATGTCCTCGAGGTCGAAGTACCATGGGTGGTTGCCCGTGTAGTATTCCTGCACGTCATACTTGCTCACCCTGGCTATCTCATTGCGGTACTTGCTGTTCAGGCCCTTGCATACCTCTGCCAGATTCTTGAGCTGGCTGCAGTCATACAGGCCTATGGATCCCTGCGAGCAGTTCTTGATGTAGTCCTTGCAGACGCTCTCGAGGTCAGGCTTGTACCTGAGCAGGTAGCCTGCCATGGTTTCATAGTGCAGACCGTAGGACAGGATCTCGGTAGGGGAGCCTACGATGTAGTCGCATTTGTCCTTGAGCTCGTATGCCACCTCGATGCCTCCCATCAGGCAGGCGTCGAACACAAGATAGTCCAGGTGCATAGGCAGGGCCTTTGCCAGCTCCATGATGTCCATCTCGTATGAGTAGCGCACGCTGGTGTCGAATTCCGCTCCTAAACTCTTAGGCGCCGGTGCAGGGCTGGCTCCGCTGTAGTACTGGCAGGGCACCCATCCGCTTCCGTGGGATGAATAGACCATGCCGTAATGCTTGCTTTTGTAGTTGGTTTGTATGCTGTTCAGCACGTCCTTGAAGTGGTCCACGTCGGTGTCCACATAGTTTGTAGGAAAAACCTTGATGGTGTCCAGGACGGCCTCTCCCTGCTTTTTGTAGAGGCGGATGAGGCACGGCGGCATCTTGGTGGTGTAGTTGGCGCCGTCGGACATGGTGTTGTGGGTGAAGGCTATGATGGCCTTTTTGTCCCTGTAGTCCGGAATGTCGCCCACACTGAGCTCGTGGGTGAGGTCGTGACGTATGTTGGCGGACAGGTTGTTGTAGGCGCTGCCCACATATATCATCACCTGATCGAACTCTCCGTTGTATGGTTCCGTCTTCTGGCAGGACGCCGCGAACACTGCGGCCAGGGCCAGGATTATTATCTGTATCTTTTTCATCTCGGCAAAGATAGTATTTTTATCTATATTTGTGGCTATGGATGCGTTTTCCTATTATCTCAAGATGGAAAGGAGGCTGTCTCCCAACACGGTGGCGGCCTACAGCTCAGACGTGCAGGACTTCCTCTCCACGGGGGCGGACGGCCGCAGCGCCGGCACCGGCGAGGTGCTGGACTACCTCGGCGCGCGATCGAAAACCCTTTCCAAGCGCTCCCAGGCGCGGCTCCTGAGCTCGCTGCGCTCCTACTTCGACTTCCTCGTGCTGGAAGGGGAGCGTGCCGACAATCCCTGCGACGGCATTGACTCTCCCAAGATCGGCCGCTATCTGCCGGAAGTCCTTTCGGCTGCCGAAGTTGACGCCATCATGGAGAGCGTCGACCTGCGTACCTGGAACGGGGTGAGGGACAGGGCCATACTCGAGCTGCTCTACGGCAGCGGCCTGCGCGTGTCCGAGGCATGCACCCTGCGCCTGTCCGACGTCTTTGCGGACGAAGGTTACCTGCGCGTGGTGGGAAAGGGCGACAAGGAGCGCATAGTGCCTTTAGGAGACATCGCCCGCGACGGCTTCATCCACTATCTGACGCTGCGGCCGGAGCCGGAGCAGCCCGCATACGGCGACATCGCCTTCCAGAACCGCTTCGCCAGGCCCCTGAGCCGCGTGTCGGTATTCAAG
>JAGHUW010000102.1 GCA_018064625.1 Candidatus Cryptobacteroides equifaecalis
TCAGGCTGTGCTTGAGGCTTCCATCGAGTGTATCAAGGGTTCAGTTAGCAAGGGAGAGGCTGTATATCTCCGTGGTTTCGGTAGCTTCATCGTAAAGCACCGCGCTCAGAAGGCTGCAAGAAATATCACCCAGAAGACAACAATCACCATCCCTGCACACGATATCCCAGCGTTCAAACCGTCAAAGGCATTCGTTGCAGAACTTCAGAAATAATTTTAAACACTTATTTATATGCCTAACGGAAAGAAACATAAGAGACATAAGATGTCTACACACAAGCGCAAGAAGCGTCTTCGCTTGAACAGACATAAGAAGAAGTAGTCGCAAAAGGCCTGACGGGGGATCCGGCGGGCCTTTTGATTTGAAAACAATTATGGAAATCGAGAAAACAGAAAAAGATCTTGTCGTTGATGTCTCATCAACTGAGGTACGCATAGCGCTGACGGAGAATCACCGCCTTGTGGAACTCAACAGAGAATCGAGCCAGGATCAGGGCTTCTCAGTCGGGGACGTATATCTCGGAAGAGTGAAGAAAATTCTCCCGGCTCTGAATGCCGCTTTTGTCGATATCGGTGATACCAAGGAAGCATTCGTACACTATCTTGACCTTGGACTGTATTTCAATGCGTTCGACAATTTCGTACGCCAGTCCAACCCGAACAGGGACCTCAAGGACCTCTACTCCACAATGGACCTCGGTCCTATCCTGGGAAAGGAGGGCCGCATAGAGGATCACCTCAAGCCGGGCCAGATGGTCATAGTGCAGATAACCAAGGAGCCGATTTCCACAAAGGGATCCAGGCTGACTGCAGAGATTTCTCTCGCAGGACGCAACATCGTACTTCTGCCCTTCGCACAGAAGGTAAGCATTTCCCAGAAGATTTCCTCCAAAGAGGAGAAAAAGAGGCTTGAGACCCTCGTAAAGAGCATCCTGCCAGCCAATTACGGCGCAATCATCCGCACTGCCGCAGAAGGCAAGACGGCATCCTCCCTCGTGGGCGAGGTGAAATCGCTCATCAACAAATGGGAAGGTTCATGGAAGAAGATTGCCAAGAGCAAGGGCATAGGGCTGCTTTTCAACGAATGCTCCAAGACGACGGCCGTGCTCCGTGACCTGCTGAACGATTCATTCTCGAACGTTTACGTCAATGACGAGCACACATGTGAGGAGGTGCGCAATTACATCGAGACAATTGCGCCGGAGAAAGAGAAGATAGTGCATCTCTACGAAGGGAAGGAACCTATCTTCGACCACTTCGAGATCACCCGTCAGATCAAGAGCTCATTCGGAAAGATAGTTCCGATGAGACAGGGAGCATACCTGGTCATAGAGACCACCGAGGCTCTCAACGTAATCGACGTCAACAGCGGTATCAGGGCAAAGACCAACAACCAGGAAGACAACACCTTCGAGGTGAACAAACTGGCTGCCGAGGAGATTGCAAGACAGTTGAGACTGCGTGATATGGGCGGCATTGTCATCGTGGACTTCATAGACATGGACAAGGCCGAGCACCGCAACGAGCTCCACAAGTACATGCAGGACCTGATGGCTGAAGACAGAGCCAAGCACAACGTGCTGCCTCTCACCAAATTCGGTCTGATGCAGATCACCCGCCAGAGGATACGTCCGGTGACGGAGATCAACACGACCGAGACATGTCCTCTCTGCCACGGCACAGGCAAGATAGGCTCCAGCGTCATCATAGACGAGGAGATTGAGCGCTGTATTGCAGACAAGGTTGAGCAGGGCAAGAAGAAACTTAAGGTCACCGTGGGCCCGATACTCGGAGCCTACCTGACCAGAGGATGGAATTCTTATCTGAGAAAATGGAAGCGCAAGTACAGTTGCAAGATCGAGCTCAC
>JAGHUW010000117.1 GCA_018064625.1 Candidatus Cryptobacteroides equifaecalis
CCATGGTTAAGCATCCTTGCCACATAGACAGCCGGTTTTCCCTTCTCTATCACATAATGGCCAGGCCTCATGTTTTCAGAGACCTTTTCCTTCCTGAATACACGCGCCATGCTGCCTGGGAACTTGAGATGGCAGCAGGTATCTATCCTTTCCTGAATCTCGTCAACCGTGGTGTGCGGATACACGAACAGCTCGCAGGAAGTATCGAACGCGGGGTATCTGTTATCCACATACCATCTTCCAGCCACGAACGAGGCAGCGGCAACAAGAAGCACTGCCAGAGATATGAGAAGGGTCTTACGCATTCTTTCTGCCAATTGCGAAACGTATATAATTGTAAAGCTCATAGAACCAGCCGTACGTCAGGGCCGGAACGAAGATGGCTACCACACCCCAGATAATGGACTGGAAGAAGGCCGGAATGGCATACCCCAATGTGCAGAAAGGCAGAAGCGCCAGCTTGGAAGCGAAGCGCATGGTATTTGACCATGCCTTATCCTTCAGCCTGCGGCATAATACCCATGAGATCACCACCATAGGCCAGCAGCAGCTAAGGCACAGAAGCAGTGCAACAACAGCCGGAATGAGCAGCAGTCTGTCCAATACAGACGGCTTCTTTGCATGCTGAGCCTGATATTCAGCCCAGGCACTGTCATAATTCTCATCGTCAGGGAAATAGGTAAACAGGCCTGAGAGCCTTTCCGCAGCAATCTTTTTCAGTTCATTCATATCGCTGTCTGCCGTAACCGGGATAGGGTCTCCCACTGTCATCACGCATTTCTTCCTGTAATCGAAATAATCCTCCAGATCGATTCCGACAGGTACCATATACACAGTCTTGTCAAATTTGGCCGCAGCCTGCACCGCAATCCTGAACGCCCCTTTCTTGAATGGCAGAAGACTATGCTTGGTCCTGTGGGTTCCTTCCGGGAACATGCAGAACGGGACACCTGCGCCGAGGCAGTCCACAACCTCCTCAAAAACGGCAAGATTGCCGGCAACGGCGCTGAGACCGTCCCTCTCTCTTGCCAGAGGAACTATCCTGAGGAAACGAAGGAAGGCTGCCACCTTTGGATTCTTGAAGATGTCCGCACGCGCACCAAAGGCACACTCACCAGGAACTGCCTGCAGCACGAGCATGGCATCCAGCAGTGTGTTGCTGTGGTTTCCAATGAACATGACAGGTGCATCCTGAGGCACCTTATCCCAATTCTTCACTTCAAGACTGCTGTAAGAGGACCTTGTACAATAGTCAACATAAAGTTTCAGAAGATCGTATCTTCTGTCTTTTTTCCAAATCTCAGCCATATCTATAAACTAATTATCATTCAACATTCAGCCCAGCCGCAGCCATGGCGCAGCGTATGCCATCCATTGCGCTGGAAACTATACCTCCGGCATATCCTGCACCTTCACCGCAAGGATAAAGGCCTGGCACAGACACGTATTCCAGAGTCTCCGGATCACGAGGCACCCTCACCGGGGACGAAGTCCTTGACTCCACGCCCAGAAGCAGGGCGGCATTGGTATAATAGTTACGCATCTTCACCCTCGGGAAGACCTTCTGCAGCCTTTCCGCAACGATTGGCGGAAGAAGCTGATGCAGAGGTGCGGAAATGGCACCCGGGAAATACGAAGTAGGAGGCATGGTCTTGGAAATGCGGCCGAGGCAGAAATCCTCCATGCGCTGCGCCGGTGCAGCCATAGGGTTCTGCGGCGCCTTTTTGTCTGCTATCCTCGCCTGCTCGCAATAATCGAACATCTTCCTCTCCACGGCCTGCTGGAAGTCCATCAGGCGGAAAGGATCGTCGCCCGGAACATCCTCAGGCTCGATCTGCACCACCACGCCCGCATTGGCGAACTTGCCGTTTCGGGCCGAGTTGGACATGCCGTTCAGCACCACCGTATGCGGCTCGGTGGAAGAAGGGACCAGGATGCCTCCAGGGCACATGCAGAAAGAGAACACTCCCCTGCCGTCCACCTGCTCCACGAAGGAATACTCCGCAGCCGGAACGCCGGGCTTCCACTGCCCGTGGTACTGGCACCAGTTTATCTTCTCCTGCGGATGCTCCACGCGCACGCCCATGGCAAAACCCTTCGCCTCAAGGCGACCGCCGTCTTTTGCAAGCATCTCGTAAACGTCCCGGGCCGAATGTCCGGTGGCAAGTATGAGTTTGCGTCCCCTGAACTCGGAACCGTTGGCGCAAGTCACAGTGAATGAGCCGTCCTCCTCCTTTTTCAAGGCATTGACCCTGCATCCGAAGTGATACTCACCGCCATGCTCCACTATGCATTTGCGTATGTTTTCCACAACCACAGGCAACTTGTCCGAGCCTATGTGCGGATGCGCATCTATCAGAATATCCTTGCTTGCCCCAAAAAGCACAAGCTGGTGAAGCACCTCCCTGATGTCTCCCCTCTTGGAAGACCTTGTATACAGCTTTCCGTCAGAGAATGCACCGGCACCACCTTCACCGTAACAGTAATTCGAATCCGCGTCAACCTCCCCTTCCTTCGAGAGCTTTGCCATGTCGAACTTCCTGGCATGAACATCCTTTCCGCGCTCCACGACCACAGGCCTGAGGCCAAGTGTAAGCAGCTTGAGTGCGGCGAACATACCCGCCGGACCTGCGCCAATGACAAGCACAGGCTCAGCCCCATGAACATCCTTATACTCTGGCAGAGTGTATGGGACATAACTCTCTCCAGGCCCGTAAGCCTCATACTGATAGCGCCATACAGGCTCCTTGCGGGCATCTATTGAGCGCTTCTTGAGCACCCATTTCATACCTCCGGCCTTGGCCTCTATCTCTTTCGCGCGTGGCTCCCTATTTAAGGGGCAGACTATCTCGAATTCTTTCATATCAGTGATTTTGCACAGTTCTGCCCGGCAAGATAACCGGTAGCCCATGCCGTTTGCAGATTATATCCTCCCGTATCTGAATCAATGTCAAGCACTTCCCCGCAGAAATACATTCCAGGGACCATGCGGGACTCAAGCGTCTTTGCAAGAACGTCGTCCGTGCTTACACCTCCGGCCGTCACGACCGCCCTCTCATAGCCCACATAACCGGCAATCTCGAAGCGCCATGCCTTGAGAGCCTTGGCTATGCTCACAAGGTTCACCCACACCTTGGTCTCGGTACGCGAGCGCCTCTCAAGCGTAATTATCTCCGGATGGGTGGCAGTGAACGCCGGAATCAGTTCCCACGGCATCAGCTTGCCTAAAAGTATGCGGCAGCGCTCCTTCTCACGGACTCCGCGGCTGCGCGGGTCCTTGTCTATCTCAGACCACAGGGCCTTCACCCTCTCTGTCACCTCCGTAAGGCTGCCTCCGGGCTTAAGGTCTATCGCCAGGCTTACCTTGGAGCCGTTGACAAGAGCCTTGACTGCCTTGCGGCTGAGCTGGAAGCCTATCGGCCCCTCTATACCTCCGTCCGTAAAGTCAAGGTCGCCGAACTCGCTGTCGGCGTCGTTCCCGTCTATGCAGAGGCTGGCACCCACATTCTTGAGCTGAATGCCCTTGAAAAGCTCGCCGGTGGCGCTGAGCGGGGAGCAGCGGTCAATGTGACACTTTGCGTTTGA
>JAGHUW010000002.1 GCA_018064625.1 Candidatus Cryptobacteroides equifaecalis
CGGTCACGGTTCTTGCCGAAGATCATCTTCTCCCCGTGACGGAGGACTATCACGTGGTCAGCCTTCTCCGCAGGGTCTGAAAGCGCCTTGTGGGCACCGTCGTTGAAGATGACGCAGTTGGTGAGAAACTCCATCACGGAGCATCCGTCATGAAGGGCGGCTGCGGTCATGATCTCCTCATTGAGAGCCAGTTCCACGTCCAGAGAACGGGCGAAGAAGGTACCCTTGGCACCCAGCACGAGAGATCCCGGATTGAAAGGATGCTCCACGGTTCCGTAAGGTGAGGTCTTGGTGACTGCGCCGAACTTGGAAGTCGGAGAATACTGACCCTTGGTAAGACCGTGTATCTGGTTGTTGAAGAGCATGATATTGATATCGATGTTCCTTCTTATGGCATGGATGAAATGGTTTCCGCCTATTGCCAGAGCATCTCCGTCTCCGCAGGCCTGCCATACGGTAAGCCACGGATTGGCCACCTTTATACCGGTGGAAATGGCCGTTGCGCGGCCGTGGATGCTGTGGAATCCATATGTATCCATATAATAAGGGAGACGTGAGGAGCATCCGATGCCGGACACAACCACATAACGTTCCTTGGCATAGTCGAGCGCCTGGCTCACCTTGGGCATAGCCCTCTGCAAAGCCGCCAGAACGGCATGGTCACCGCAACCGGGGCACCAGCGTACCTCCTGGTCGCTCTTGAAATCCTTGAATGAAAGATTTGCCATGATTAACTCTCCTTCTTTATTGCGTCAACCAGTTCACTCACGAGGAACGGCTGGCCCTGAATCTTGTTGAACTTGATGATTTCCTTTCCAGGGAATTTTGCGAGCAGATAATCAGCGAACTGGCCGCTGTTGAGCTCGCAGACGAGAAGCTTCTCGAAACGGGAGAAGACTTCCCCGGTATTGGCTGGGAGCGGGCAGATGTAATCGAAATGCGCGAAAGAACTTCCCTCCACCTCATGCACGGCACTGAGAATGTGGCCGTAGGTGCCACCCCAGCCCACTACGAGCAGCTTGCCGGACTGGGCGCCCTCCACCTCAAGAGGAGGGATAACTGCATTTATACGCTCCACCTTCTCCGCACGCTCGCGGACCATGGTCTCATGATTGACCGGGTCAGTGGAAAGTACTCCGGAGTGATTCTTCTCAAGACCGCCCACGCGATGCTCGAAGCCCTTCTGGCCAGGCACAGCCCAGCGGCGTACCAGAGTCTCCGGGTCACGCTCGAAAGGCTTGAATTTCTCTCCCGGGCCGAGGACCCCATTTATAAAAGGCGGATGTATCTCCGGATAATCGGCCATCTTAGGTATGCGCCAAGGCTCGGAGCCGTTGCCCAGGAAGCCCTCTGAAAGCAGGAGGACAGGGGTCATATGCTCCAGAGCGATCTTCGCTGCCTGGAAGGCGGCGTCGAAGCAGTGCGAAGGGGAATGCGCCGCGATCACGCAGACAGGGCACTCTCCGTTGCGGCCGTAAAGGGCCTGGTTGAGGTCCGACTGCTCCGTCTTGGTAGGAAGTCCGGTGGACGGGCCTCCGCGCTGAACGTCAACGACTACCAGCGGAAGCTCAGCCATCACGGCAAGTCCAAGAGCCTCGGACTTGAGCGAAAGGCCAGGGCCGGAGGTGGTTGTGACGGCAAGGTTTCCAGCGAAGGAAGCGCCTATGGCCGTGCAGATTCCGGCAATCTCATCCTCTGCCTGAAGGGTCTTGCAGCCAAGGCTCTTGTGAATGGCAAGCTCCTCGAGTATTCCCGTTGCGGGGGTAATGGGATAAGACCCGCAGAAAAGAGGCAGACCGGACTTCTCCGATGCGGCAAGCAGACCCCACGCAAGGGCCTGATTACCTGAAATGTTCCTGTAGGTTCCCTTCTTGAGCTTCTTTGCCGGAGCCACATGGTAGGTATCCGCAATGGCCTGGATATTGGCCGCATAGTTAAATCCGTCGTTGAGAACCTTCTTGTTGGGTTCTATCACCTCAGGATGTTTCTTGGAGAACTTCTTCTCCAGATATTGATAGATGTACTCCAGAGGCCTGTCATAGATATAGCATGCCATACCCAGAGTGAACATGTTCTTGCATTTCAGCATGGACTTCTTGTCCATCCCGCTTTCCTTGAGACTCTCGAGTGTCATGGTGGTGATAGGAGACACAATGAGTGTTCTGTCTTCCACACCGAGTTCGAGGAAAGGATTGTCTGTGGTGAAGCCGGCCTTCTTCATGCCTGCCTCATCGAAGGAATCCTCATCCACGAGGATCATTGCATTGCGCTTGCACCATTTTGCATTGGCCTTGAGCGCCGCAGGGTTCATGGCAACCAGAAGATCACAGAAATCTCCCGGGGTATTCACATCCTCACTGCCTATATGAACCTGAAAACCTGACACTCCGGACACAGTGCCATGAGGGGCACGTATCTCAGCCGGATAGTCAGGAAAAGTTGCGATGGTATTGCCGTAGAATGCGGACATATCCGCAAACAGCGAACCCGTCAATTGCATTCCGTCACCGGAATCTCCGGCAAATCGGATTACAACATCCTTGGCATCTAGTACTTTGTGTTGCATGGTTATATGGTTGAAAAAAGCCCCACTCACCTTGTTTGTGGTGGGGCTTCTGCGTGTTATTTCAGTATTGTCCTACTGAGCCTGCTGTGCCTGGGCCTGGAGTTCCTGCTGGAGGGACTCGAGGGTCCTGTCTGCAGGGATTCCGAGAGCGATACGTGCCTCAGGGGTGATATCCACGCTCTGAGCCTCGTTGATGAAGAGGACTGAGCTGCGGTCAAATACATAGATGTATCCACCCTTCTTTGCAATGTCCTGCACTGTCTTGTTAGCCTTCTCGTAGATAGGGGCCATGAGCTGCTGCTGCTGCTGTCCAAGCTCAGCCTCTACTGACTGGCTGAACTCCTGGATGCGCTGCTGAATCTCTGTAAGCTCCTTCTCCTTGCTCTCACGGATAGCCTGGGTCCAGGTAGAAGCCTTCTGCTGATACTGCTGGTATTTGCTGTTGAACTCATCCAGCATAGCCTGATAAGTCTCCTGAGCCTCCTTGCTTGAAGCTGCGATCGTTGCACGAGCCTGGTCAGCCTCAGGGCAAAGCTGAACCAACTCTGCAAAATTCACGTGAGCGAACTTCTGCTGAGCGAAAGCTGAAATGCTGAGGAATGCCGCTGCGGCAATCAAAATGATTCTTTTCATAATTGGTATTAATTAAAATTGTTGTCCTATAACGAAGTGGAACTGGCTTCCACCATTCTGTGTATCGTCAAATCCATAACCCCAGTCTATACCGAGCAGACCCACCATAGGGAGGAAGATACGCGCACCTACACCGGCACTTCTCTTCATTATGAAAGGATTGAACTTGCGTATGTCATCCCAACAGTTACCGCCCTCGGCAAATGCCAGCACAAAGATTGTGGATGAAGGCTGGAGAATAACAGGGTAACGGAGCTCGACCGTGAACTTGTCATAGACATTACCCGCATATGCATAACCGTTGGAGTTATATGCAGACTGTACGTACGGTGTGAGTGAGTAGTTCTGATAACCGCGCAGCGACACCACTTCGGTACCGTATGAGTTGTAACCGGACATACCGTCACCTCCCACGAGGAAGCCCTCGAACGGAGAATATCCCCAATTTCTGTTGTAGTAACCAAGATAACCGAACTGTGCCCTGGTCATGAGGACGAGGTCTCCGATGAGTTTGGTATAGGTGGCAGCAGAGAACTTCCACTTGTGATACTCAATCCACTTGTACCTCTGTTTTGAGGTCCAGTTATCATAATTCACATCCTTCCAGCTGTTCACCGGAATCTTGTTTCCGTATACATCGTAGTCGAACTTCCTGAAGAGGGAGAACGGAGGAGTGAGCTGGAGAGAGAACTGCACGTCGGAACCCATACGAGGATAAATCTGCTGGTCCGTTGAGTTTCTCACAAGATTTAATGTGTAGTTGATATTGTGTGCCACACCGTCATCGAAGATGAAGTATCCCGAATACCAGTTTGTAAGCTTATATGACTGCCAGCTGAGTCCGTTGTAGAGAACGAAATAGTTGTCCGGCCATTTGAGTCGCTTACCTATGGATGCAGAGAAACCGTACACCTCCATCTGCCTGTCATGGCTGAGGATGTTCAGCGCGAGGTATGAGTTGGTCTGACGTGTATAGTAGGCACTCAGGTTGAGTGATGTAGGTTTCTTGCCAGTAAGCCAAGGTTCAGTGAAACTTGCAGAGAGGGCGGTATAGTAAGTACCGTTGGTCTGGAAACGGAAAGCCAGGTTCTGGGCATCTCCGAGAGGCACAGGCCTCCACGCCGACTTGTCCATGAAGCGATGGGTCGAGAAGTTGTTGAAACTTACACCGACGGTAGCCACGAAGGTGTTTCCACCCCAACCTCCACTGAGCTCCAGCTGTGAGGATGGTTTCTCCGTGACGTTGTATATGAGGTCAACGGTGTTGTTCAGCTGGTTAGGTATGATGGAATAACCTGTGGTAGGATCTGAGATGGCCTCCTGGTCAAACTGGCCCAGAGATGCGATCTCTCGGATGGAGCGCTCGAAGTCCGACTGCCTGAAAAGATAACCCGGCCTGGTGAACACCTGGCGGCGTACAACCTTCTCATTGGTCAGGTCATTTCCATTGATGACGATATTGTTCAGAGTTGCCTGCTTTCCTTCAGAGATACGGAGTTCCACATCCACGGAGTCATTCTGGATATTGGTCTCCACTGGTGTGAGGTGGAAGAAAAGGAAACCGTTGTCCCTGTACATCTTGGACACATCATAGTCTGACTGCTTGCCGCCACCGAAAAGTCTCTTGTCCATGGTGACACGGTCATAAATGTCTCCCTTGTGTATATTCAGGATTTCGTTCAGCTGGTCTGTGCTGTAAACCGAGTTTCCAGTCCAGGACACATCCCTGAAATAGTAGCGGTCGCCCTCCTCGAACACGAGATCGATACCGAGTCTGTTCGGGGTCACATAATATACGGAATCACGGACAAGACGCGCGTCACGATAACCGGCCTCGTTGAAGGCACTGAGCGCACTCTTCTTGTCATTCACATACTCTTTCTCATTGAACTTCTTGCTGCTGAAGAAGTTATAGATTTTGTTGGACTTCGTCTTCTTCATGGACCTTGCAAGTTTGAATTCCTTTACATGGTCATTTCCTATGAAGTTGATGTCTTTCACCTTCACCTTGTCACCCTTGTTCACGGCGAACTCCACACGTATGGCGTTCTTGATGATGGTATCCTTCTGTACATTCGCCTTTACATCACAGAGGAGAAAGCCCTTTTCATGATAGTAGCGCTTGATGATGTCTATGGATGTCTTCTCCACGTATTCCGAGAACTCGCCGCCTCGCTTCAGATTCAGGCGCTCCTGAAGGTCCTTCTTCTCACCGGATTTGACCCCAGAGAATGACCAGCGGGAAACACGGGGGCGCTCCTTGATTCTGATTACGAAGAATGCGGAATCACGGCTCGCATCAAGATGATCTATCTCCAAGGAGACATCTTCAAAAAACCTCTGCAGCCACAGGCGCTTCACAATATTGGTAACGTCATCTCCAGGGACCGTAAGTTCCAGTCCCTTCTGCATACCTGTAAGCTGAATAATCTGACTGTCAGAGAAATAGGTATTTCCCTCAACCGTTACGCCACCAATGATATACTTATGCGGACGTGCATAGTCCACCTGCACTCCGGAACTCTCCTGTGAAAAAGCAGGGAAAGAAACCGCAAGCAGCAGCAATGTCACTATCCTCTTCAAATTCATTCTAGAACACATACAATGTGCAAATATACTCCTTTTATTTCACTTTTCCGAATCTTCGGTCCCTCTTCGAGTATTCCTCAAGGGCGGCCCTGAAAGCCTCCTCGCGGAAATCCGGCCAAAGCACATCGGAAAAGACGAATTCCGTGTAGGCACATTGCCACAGCAGGTAGTTGCTCAGCCTCTCCTCCCCGGACGTTCTTATCAGCAGTTCCGGATCGGGAATGCCGTCCGTCACCAGATAATGGCTGAAATCGTCGATGCCGATCTCCTTTCCGGGGTTCTCAATCAAATCGTGTGCCATTTTCCTTGCGGCCTGGAGAATATCCCATTTTCCGCTGTAACTCATGAATACAATCATGGTGAGCTTGTCACCCCCGGCGGTCCTGGCCATGATATCGTCAATCAAGGCATTCAGCGAGTCCGAAAGCCTGGCTCTGTTTCCAAGGACGACGAAACGTACACCATTGTCCAGGAAAGTGGAGAGTTCCTTGACCATGGACTTTGCCATGAGTTCCATAAGTCCGCTGACTTCCGCCTCCGGACGCCCCCAGTTCTCCTCAGAGAATGCATACAGGGAAACATAGCGAATACCCCATTTCACAGAGCATTCCAACACGGAACGGACACTTTCCACACCCTCGAAGTGGCCATATATCCTATCCTTCCCTCTTTCTTTGGCCCAACGGCCGTTTCCGTCCATGATGATGGACACATGCTGCGGAATATTCATAAATGTCAAGAATTACGTAGGTCCTCGCCCCAGAGAAGACGGCTGCGAAGAGCGTTGATGAAATTGGATTCCTTGAGCCTCAGGCGCCTGAGACTCACGCCGGAAGTGCAGACTCGCACCGTAGCCCCCTCCGGCAGAAGGCAGTTGCGGTTGTCTGTGCTGAGCATGGCCCCGCCCGTCCTGGATTTGAAACGTATGCTGACCGAGGTCTCCTGCGGCACTATGAGCGGCCTGACGTTGAGATTATGGGGAGATACCGGCGCAACTATCAGCACCTTGGAATCCGGTGTGCATATAGGCCCGCCCACGCTTAGGGAGTAGGCCGTGGAACCGGAGCTGGTGGCCACCAGAAGGCCGTCGGCCCAATATACAGGCAACGGCTGCCCGTTGAGGGAGACCTCGACCCCGAGCATCGCAGGCCCCAGTCTGGAGACCGTCACCTCATTCAGCGCCAGCGGATAGAAGCCCTCAGGTGCGATAACGCTCCCGTCCGGGCCCTCCACCACCACCGAGAGCACACCCCTCTCCTCCTCAAGGCATTCGCCAGAGGCCAGCGCATCCACCACCACGGACTCGGGGCCGTTCTCCGAAAGGAAGCCGAGCCTTCCGAAGTTGATGCCCATCACGGGAAGGTCTGCGCCTATGGCTATGCGGGCGGCAGCGAGAAAGGTCCCGTCTCCGCCAAGGCTGAGAACGGCATCCGTACCAGCACACAGCTGCGATGCGTCCGAGATACGGTATATGGCTATCCCGCGGGACGAAAGGTCATCCAGAAGGGCGGACACTCTATCATCCTGCATGAGCGCTGGTTTCTTTATATAGTAGGCAAGGGTCATATTTGACCTCAAATTTAATAATTATTTGTAGAAAAAGAGTAAATTTGTATTTGCAATACAGTGGAAAACATGACAAGACTAAGCGTCAACATCAACAAGATAGCGACTATACGTAATTCACGCGGCGGCAACATGCCGGACGTGACGAAGGCCGCCCTGGACTGCGAGTCATTCGGAGCCGAGGGAATAACGGTACATCCCAGACCTGACGAAAGGCACATAAGATACTCTGACGTAAGGGAAATACGTCCACTCCTGAAGACTGAATTCAACATGGAGGGAAACCCCATAGGTAGTTTCACCGCACTGGCCTGCGAGGTGGTGCCGGACCAGGTAACCCTCGTACCCGATGCGCATGACGCAATAACGAGCAATGCCGGATGGGACACGGTACGCAACTACGCCTTCCTCAAGAGGATGTGCGAGGCGTTCAAGTCCAGAGGGATACGCACCTCCATCTTCATAGACCCGGACCCGCGCATGGCAGAGGGAGCCTTCCGCTGCGGAGCCGACAGGGTGGAACTCTACACGGCCGCATACGCTGAAGGATACCGCCGGAACAGGGAGGAGGCCATCGCCCCATACCTGACCACGGCCAGAGCTGCAAAAGAACTTGGCCTGGGTCTGAACGCAGGACATGACCTGTCTCTGGAGAATCTGGAGTTCTTCATCCGCACCATTCCTTGGACAGACGAAGTGAGCATAGGTCACGCACTGATCTCAGATGCGCTCTACATGGGCCTTGAGAACACCATACAGGCCTATCTGACAAAAATATCCAACGCTTTCGAATAATGGATTTTTTAGTTAATTTTGCATTTCATTACCTCGATTCAACAAAACAATAAAAACAATAAAATGAAAAGAATCAATCTTATCCTCAGCGCCGCAGCAGTAGTGTTCGCGCTGGCTTCATGCTCTAACGGAGCAACAAAGACCACAGAGACCGCAACTGGCGAAGGCACTGCCGCAGCAGCAGCAGCTGGTTCTTACGTATATTTCAACCTGGACCGCGTACTTCAGGAATACGACATGGCCAATGACCTCCGCAGCGTGGTGGAGACCAAGGTCAACAGCATCAATCAGGAGGTAAACCGCAGAGGTACCGCCCTCGAGAGAGACATCAAGGCATTCCAGGACAAGATCAACAAGGGTCTCATCACCCAGTCAACCGCAGAGGTTCAGAGCCAGAAGCTCCAGAAGCAGCAGAACGATTTCCAGCAGTATGCAGCACAGAAGCAGCAGGAGATCGCTGAGGAGCAGGCCGTGATGATGAACCAGCTCGCAGACGCAATCAAGACTTTCGTAGACAGCTACAACGCTGAAAAAGGTTATGCCATGATTCTTGCAAACCAGGGAGACATCCTTCCTTCCCCAGTGGTTGCCGCTGACAGCAAGCTCGATATCACAGACGACCTTCTCGCCGGCCTCAACGCCGCTTACGTAAAGGAGAAAGGCAGCAAAAAAGAGTAACAATTGAGAATCGCAATACTGTCCTGTTTCTACCCTTACAGAGGAGGGATCGCCCAGTTCAATGCAAACCTTTTGAATGAGCTGGGAAAGACGAACGTTGTCAGGGCATTCAATTTCAAAAGACAGTATCCGGACATACTATTCCCTGGGAAGACACAGTTCGTGTCTCCGGACGATGAAGCCGTACCTGTAGAGTCATATGCTCTGCTGGATACGGCTGATCCGTTCAACTGGAGGCGGACTTTGATGGAAATCAAGTTCTGGAACCCTTCGGTACTCATAGTCAGGTACTGGATGCCATGGTTCGCACCATCTCTGGGCTATATCTGCAGGAACATGCCGGACAGCTGCAAGGTTGTGGGCATCCTGGACAATGTGATACCTCACGAGCAGCATTTCTTCGATACTCCGCTCACAAAGTATTTCCTGAGCGGACTTGACGGTTGCGTCACACTTTGCAAGGAAGTGGCTTCAGACCTGCTCAAGTTGAAACCTGACGCAAAATACAAGGTGCTCTATCACCCTGTCTACAGTCACTTCGGGGAAAAGATGGACAGGGCCGAAGCAGAAAAGGCTCTTGGGCTCAAACCAGGGATGAAAAACATACTCTTCTTCGGCCTCATACGCGAATACAAGGGCCTCGACATTCTCCTCAGTGCCTTCGACCAGCTTGGAAGGGACTACCAGCTGATAATCGCCGGAGAACCTTACGGAAGCTTCGATCAGTACCAGAGGATGATAGACAAGAGCCCGAACGGGACCAGGATAAAATGCTTCACACGATACATCCCGGATGAGGACGTGAAGCTGTTCTTCTCCGCAGCCGATGTGGCAGTGCTCCCTTACAGAAGCGCAACCCAGAGCGGTATCAGCAACATATCCAACCACTTCGAGCTGCCGATGATCGTAACCAACGTCGGAGGACTCAAGGAAACCATCGCCGACAAAGGCCTTGGCATAGTATGTTCCGACTCCACACCGAACACAATCGCGAAGGAGATTGAAGGCTTCTTCAAGGACCCTTCGATCAGGAACACCCTTGCAGAGAACATCCGCAAGGAGAACAACAGTCTGAGCTGGGGTAATTTCGCCAGTACGCTCATGGACTTCATACAAAACGAGATCTGACCATGAAACGATACATACTCTCGATCTGCACCCTTCTGGTGCTTTCAATGACAGCGGACGCACAGTGGTATCTTTTCCCGAACAAGAATAAAAACAAGGAAAAGAAAGAGACCCCGGTACAGCAGGAACAGAACAGGCAGGAAGCACAGGGGGAGAAGCCGGTCTTCGAAATGGAAGCCGAGCCGGTCAAGGACACAGTGATAGTCCAAACTGCCACGGACGAGTATGTATACGAGAAGGCCGACGTTATCAACGCCGCACTTCTACTCCCGCTGAATGCCTCCGGCAATCCGAACAATAACTTTTTCGAACTCTACTGCGGTGCCATCATGGCCGCAAGGGATCTGGGAAATCAGGGTATCAGGATCAACCTCAATGTCTATGATATCAGTGACAGCCGCATCCTGAAGGATTCCACTGTCTTTCTTGCCAATGACGTCATACTCGGCCCAGTAACGGAGTCACAGGTCAAGTCTGCCCTGCCCTATCTCCCAAAGCATAAAGGCATTATCTCCCCTCTGGACCCAAAGGTCGCCGAACTCGCGGATTCATGCAAGGTGATACAGGCCCCGGCACACTGGACAAGCCAGTACGACGAGCTTGCACGCTGGGTGGCTGAGGAAAATGCAGGCAGCAGTTCCAAGGTGATTGTGATAAAGGATGGCAACGGTGAGAATGAACAGGGTAATTATCTTATCTCAAGGCTTGAGGCATGCAACGTCAGATTCGAATGCATAGGAAGCATAAACAGAGCCGATGTACCGGAGGGCGTGCGAAGCTATGTCATAGCCTCTGACAGGGATGATTTCATTGCCACAAATATCAGAGAGCTGAATCTCTCCGGCAAGAAATGCATCCCTCAGCTCTATACGGTCTCCAGGGTAAGGAACCTTCCTTTGGACCCCAATGCCCTTTACAGACTGAACACCTGCATGACAACGAATTACCACATTGATTACAATGACATTAAGGTGAGGGAGTTTCTTCTGGCCTACAGAGCACTTTTCAATAATGAACCGGGCTCCTTTGCCTTCCAGGGATATGATCTCACACATTATTTTGTAAGGATGTGTTCATCTTTCGGACGTCAATGGTACAAGAAGGTCGAAGATATGAGTGAGAAAGGGCTTCAGTCAGACTTCCATTTCATCCATGAAGACAAGCTGGGGCACGTCAACAGTGCTGTGAGAAGGATACGCTACAACAGCCTGGATATGTCAGTGACTCTGGAGTAGAGACTTGGCATTGGCCACGGCAGCATCAGTGATTTCAGACCCGCTCAAAAGGCGGGCTATTTCATTTACACGCTCATCCCCGTCTATGCGGCGTATGGATGAAACGGTCCTGCCACCAAGACTCTCTTTGGAAACCACATAGTGGGCATTACCCTTTGCAGCCACCTGAGGCAGATGCGTGATGGAGAATACCTGCATATTCTCACCCATGCGGCAGACCATACGTCCCATCTTGTCTGCGACGCTGCCGCTCACTCCTGTATCTATCTCATCGAATATGAGCGTAGGCATACCCACGAAACGTGCCATCATTTCCTTGAGGCATAGCATGATTCTGGATATCTCTCCTCCGGAAGCACACTTTGAAAGCTCGGCAGGGGCGGTTCCGTTTGCGGAGAAAAGGAAGTTCACCTCATCCTTGCCGTTAGGTCCTGCCGGACAATCCTTTACGGAAACCTCAAAGCGGGAGCGGTCAAGTTCAAGGAACACCAGGGTCTCAAGTATTGATGAAGCAAACGATGCGGCGGCAGAGGTCCTGGCCTCGTGGAGCGTGGCAGCAATCCTATCATACTCGGATGTAAGCCTGGCAAGGGATTTCTCTGCCTCAGAAATGGCATCCGAAAGACTGTCTGCATCTCCTGCATATGCTCCAAAGCGGTCCCTGGTCTCAATGAGTTCGGCAACGCTTGAGCAGGCATGCTTTTTCATAAGTGTATAGAGAAGGGATAGCCTCTCGTCCACAGCCTGCAGTCTCTCCGCAGAAAGGTCCATGCCTGAATCAAGGGAATCAAGCTCTGACTGTATGTCGTCAAGTTCTATCTTCACGGATTCCACCCTCTCTGCAAGCTGAGCAATCTCAGGTATGTACCTGCCGGCATATTCGAGCTGACGCTTGAGTTCACGCACGGCCAGCGATATGCCCTGCAGCTCGTCTGAGCTTGGACTGAATAGCTCCAGAGAACGGGAAAGGGCCTCCTTGATCTGCTCTGCGGCAGAAAGGCTCTTCTGTTCAGCCTCGAGTTCCTCAAGCTCACCGTCCCTCAGACCTGCCTCAGAGAGCTGGGCATACTGTGCGTTGTTGTAATCCGAGTCAGCACTCATGCGTGCCTGCCTTTCCTTGAGTTCAGAAAGCTTTGACTGAAGCTGACGCAAGTCGTGCCACAGCTTCCTGCACTTTGCAGCATCTTCCGCACAATGTGCATAGAGGTCAAGAACCTCAAGCTGGAAGTTCCTGTCCGTGATGAGCAGACTCTTATGCTGGGAATGTATGTCTATAAGCCTTTCTGCAAGCGCCTGGAGCACAGCTACCGGTGCCGGACAGTCATTGACGAAGCCGCGCGAGCGTCCGCTGGCGGATACCACCCTGCGTATCGTGAGGCAGCCTCCGTCCCATTCAAGGTCGTTCTCCTCCATCAGCGTCCTGAGGCTTTCAGGCACTCCGGTGAATTCGGCCTCAACCACACAGGAATCGGCCCCCTCCTTGATGGCGGAAGCATCCGCCTTTGCACCGGAAAGGAGGGAAAGGGCCCCCAGGATTATGGACTTGCCCGCACCTGTCTGGCCCGTAATGATAATCAGACCCTCTGGAAATGTAATATCCAGAGAGTCTATCAAGATATAATTCTGTATGTGCAGTGAACTAAGCACCTGCCTCGTCGTCCTTTGCTACGCGGTAGTAAAGTTCTCCGGCCTCGAACTCAGAGATTGCGACGAGGTCCGGTTTAGGCTGACGCTCATAGTACTTGGAGATCTCTATCTGCTCCTTGTTCTCGAAAACCTCATCCATGGTGTCGCGCTCCCCGCGGAAGTCCTCGAGTTTCTTTGCGAGTTCCTTCTTCTCTGCAAGGGAAATCTGATTGGCCCTCTTGGAGAGGATGACTACTGTCTCATAAATATTGCCTGTTGGCGCTGCGAGATCCTTGATATCTCGTGTGACTGTGTTGTTAGGTATTTTCTTTTCCATACTTATAATACGTAGTATGCTTCAACGAAAGTTTCAATTTTTTTCTTTCACTTTTGCGTAGAGTCCGTCAAGCTCCTTCCTGTAGTGCGAATCAGGATACTCACCCACAAAGTTGAAGTAATCATCGATGAATACGAGATAACGCTCCTTCTGCTTCTGCGCTATACTGTTGAGCGCATACTTGTAAGAAGACATGGCAGTGTAGTAGAGGATATCCTCACGGTAGATATTATCCGCATCATCCTTGAGTATGTTCCTGAAAGCCACGCGGGAAGCAAGGTAGTCCTCCATCTTGTAATAGAGTTTTGCGTTCTCGAGGGCCTTCTTGTCAAGCCTGGCTCCAAGCTCTTCCAGCATGTGGCGGCAGACGTCCGAATTTGCACCCGTAGGATGTGCGATCAGGTACTCCCCTATCGCCGTCATGGCCTTGTATGTAGGGGTCTGGTCCAGCTCGTAACGCAGTGTGGAGCGGTACATGCAGTCCAGCCTGAGGAAGTCCGCATTCTCAGAGAACGGACTGCGTGGATAGCTGGAGAGGAAGCGTGTAAAGTTGGATTCCGCAGTGAAATAATCCTTGTTGTTGTAGTTGCTCAGGCCCCAGTAATACTGAACGGTATCGTCTCTCTCCGTACCGGCGGTAGCTATGGCCATGGACTCGAAAAGAGCTGCGGACTTGTTGTATTTTCCCTGGTTGAAGTACTCGAATGCGGCTTTGTATTTGGCATCCACATCATTTCCTTCAAGCAACTGGTCATACTGAGTCTTGCACGCGCTGAATGCGGCAAGTCCCAGAACTGCGGCAAATATTATTCTTGTATATTTCATTATTTCTTGAGATATTTTTCTGCGTCGAGTGCGGCACGGCAGCCTGAAGCGGCAGCATTGATGGCCTGGCGGTAATGAGGGTCCTGCACGTCTCCGGCAGCGAATACGCCCTCCACGTTTGTGCGGCTTCCCACACCGTCTGTAATGATGTAGCCATTCTCATCCGTATCTATCCATTTTGCGAACAGATCAGACTGAGGATGATGTCCTATTGCAAGGAAGAACCCGTCAACTGCGATGTCAAAGACCTCGCCGTCCTTGCGCAAAAGCCTTGCGCCGGTGACACCGTTCTCGTCACCAAGAATCTCCTGAGTGTTGCAGTTCCAGAGAATCTCAATCTTCTCATTGTTCTTCACTCGCTCCTGCATGGCTTCAGATGCGCGGAGCACATCCCTGCGTACGATCATATAGACCTTGCGGCAAAGTCCTGCAAGGTAGGATGCCTCTTCGCATGCGGTGTCACCACCTCCCACAACGGCAACAACCTTTTTGCGATAGAAGAATCCGTCGCAGGTGGCACAGGCCGAGACTCCCAGACCGCGATACTTGGTCTCTGAAGGAAGTCCGAGGTAACGCGCCGTGGCACCGGTAGCGATGATGACGGCGTCAGCCTCTATCTCGACTGTTCCGTCCACTGTAATATGGAAAGGTCTGACGCCGAAATCTACGGCTGTGACTGCCCCCCTGCGAATGTCGGCCCCAAGGAGCACTGCCTGCTGGCGCATGTCTGCCATGAGCTTGTTTGCGTCGACTCCGCCAGGGAAGCCGGGATAATTCTCAACCATCGTGGTTGTGGTAAGCTGTCCTCCAGGTTCCATACCCTCGTAAAGAACAGGGTCGAGAGCGGCTCTCGATGCATAGATGGCAGCTGTATAGCCAGCCGGACCACCTCCGATAATCAGACACTTTATATGTTCCATAATCTGCAAATATACTAATTATTATAATTCCTTGCGCCAGCGTGCCAGAGGAATGCCCAGCTGCCCGCGGTATTTGGCAATGGTGCGTCGGGCGACCTTGTAGCCCCTCTTGGACATCTCCACCACCAGCTGCTCATCAGTGAACGGATCGTGCTTGTCCTCGGCATCAACACATTCCTGAAGAGCCTTTTTGAGTTCCCTTGTGGAAACCTCCTCCCCTTCATTGTTCTCCATACCCTCGGAGAAGAAATATTTGAGAGGGAATATCCCGAAATGGGTCTCTATGTATTTGCTGTTCACAACACGTGACACAGTGGATATATCGAAGCCTGTCCTCTCTGCTATGTCCTTGAGGACCATAGGCTTGAGATTGCTCTCGTCCCCATCCACAAAATAATCGTACTGGTAATCCAGTATGGCCTGCATAGTCTTCTGAAGAGTGTTCTGGCGCTGCTTCAGGGCCTCTACGAACCACTTCGCGGAATCAAGTTTCTGCTTCACGAAGGCAGCCGCCTCCTTCTGCGCCTTCTCGGACTTGCTCTTCGAGTCGAGGAGCAGCTCTGCATATTTACGGTTGACCCTCAGCTCGGGAATGGAGAAGCGCGGCATTGAGAAGCTCAGCTGGCCGTCCTGCTCGTCAAGCACGAAATCCGGGACTATCTGCTGGGCCTGGTCATTGAAGGAATCGTCTATCTGCCCTCCTGGAGAAGGGTTCAGTTTGAGTATCCTGTCCATAGCCTTGCGCAGCTGGTCCTGGTCGAGCCCAAGCTTGCTCATTATTTTCTGGAAGTGCTTGTTGGTGAATTCCTGGAAGCATTGCTCGAGGATGAGCGTGGCGTTCTGCACGGAAGGGGTCTGCTTCGCGGCCTTGAGCTGAAGCAGAAGGCACTCGCGCAGGTCTCTGGCGCCAACTCCCGCCGGTTCGAATTCCTGCACCACTGCGAGCATACGCTCCACCTCAGCCGCATCTGTCTGGATGCCGGCGCGGAATGCAAGGTCGTCCACCACGGACTCTATGTCCCTGCGCAGGTATCCGTCCTCATCGAGCGAGCCTATGATGAAGGCTGCTATGTCATGTTCGTGCTGGTCAAGATTACGGTAGCCGAGCTGGTCCAGAAGGCTCTGGGAAAAACTTTCCTTGACGGAAAAGGTGTTGTATTCCGGGCGTTCGTCCTTTCCCCAGTTGTTCACTGAAGTGCGGTAGCGGGGGATGTAGTCGTCGTCCTTTATCTCATCCAGAGAGACCTGCTTGGACTCCCCTTCCTCCGTATGGGAGTCCGGGTCCGGGCCGTCGTCCAGCACGGGATTTTCCTCCAGTTCCGCACGGATTCTCTGCTCAAGGTCCTGGATAGGCAATTCCAGGAGCTTGATAGTCTGAATCTGCAGAGGGGAGAGTTTCTGCGTCTGTTTGAGGTCCAGTCCTTGTTTGAGCATCGGCTACAGATCCGGGTATTTGAATTTCTCTCTTACTACTGACGCCTCGGGGAAATCGCTCTTTATCTTTATGAGCATGGCCTCGGCCTCGTTCCTTGTGCGGAAGTTGCCGGCCATCACCCTGAAGAAAGGGCTGGTGTAGTCCCTGAATACAACGATTTCCGGATAAAGGCTGTTGAAACGGTTCATCGCGGCGCCGGACGCATCGCGGGCATTCTGGCGGCTGCTCTGGAAAACCCTTATGCGGTAGCCGTTGAAGAAACGGGTCTCATTGTCCCGTATGATTCTGTCAAGGGCGGAAGAGACTGCTGCAGAGGAGTTTATGCTTACACATGCAGGCATGACCTCAGCCAGGGTGCGGCCCACGAGGAGGCTGTCCACCGTGACCACGTTTCCCAGGCTCTCCACCGTCTCCACTTCCTGCGCGCGGCAGGCAAGACCGGAAAGGATGGCCACCAGTATTATGAAGATTGTCTTTCTCATTTTCTGATAAGGTTTGACACTTTGATATCTTTGTATTCAAGTTTCTTGCCAATCCCTCCGCGTATTGCCACACGCGCGCTCACATCCAAAGTCACATCCTCAAGGGAAGTACTGCTATTCAAGAAGTTAAGCAGCTGAAAAGGATTGAATCCCGGGCTGATGGAACCGTGCACCGGAACATTGTACATTTTGTCAGTCCTGCCGGAAACGATCAGCTGGTCCGCATCCATGACAAGAGCCTCCTGCCCCTTGATCTTCACCGTACCCTGCACTTCCGTGAGCTCGAAGGAAGGCGCCGGGTTGTGTATGCCCACACGCACGAGGGCGTTCAATTCGGAAAGGCCGCGGGGGCTGACGCTCAACAGTTCCACCGAAGTTACGGATATGTCCTTTACCTTATTTGTACAGGACATTGCAAGCGGTAGAAGTACCGCAAGAATCAGAAGGACTTTTCTCATAAGGTACAAAGATACGAAATTTCTCTCTATCTTTGTGTCGTATATGAAGAAGCTTTATATTGAGACATATGGTTGCCAGATGAATGTGGCGGACACCGAAGTTGTGTTCTCCATCCTTGGCAAGGTGGGTTACGAAAGGACCGAGGAGATTTCCGAGGCCGACGTCATAATGGCAAATACCTGTTCGGTCAGGGATAATGCCGAGCAGCGCATCTGGGGACGCATCGAGCAGTTCAATCTGCAGAGGAAGGCGCGCCGGGGCGTGGTGGTCGGCATACTCGGGTGCATGGCGGAGCGTCTGAAGGACGCCCTGCTGGAGTCTGGGAAGGTTGACATCGTGGCAGGCCCCGACGCCTACCGCAAGCTTCCGCAGCTGCTTGAGGCAGTGACGGACGGGCACCCGCAGATGGACGTCATCCTCTCGCGCGAGGAGACCTACGCAGACATCGCCCCTGTCCGCATGGACAAGAACGGAGTGTCGGCCTTCATCAGCATCATGCGTGGCTGCAACAACGTATGTTCTTATTGCGTAGTGCCTTACACCCGCGGAGCGGAACGCAGCCGCGACTGGCACAGCATAGTCCGCGAGGCCTGCGACTGCTGGGAGCAGGGGTACAGGGAGGTTACCCTCCTCGGCCAGAACGTGGACTCCTACAAGTATGAGGACGTGGATTTTGCGAAGCTTCTCACCATGGTGGCCGAGGCCGTTCCGGGACTCAGGCTGCGCTTCTCCACCTCCAACCCTCAGGACATCTCAGACGCCGTGCTCGAGGCAATGGCTTCGCATGCGAACATCTGCCACCACATACACCTTCCGGTGCAGAGCGGCTCGGACCGCATGCTTGAAAAGATGCGCCGACGCTACACACGCGAGTGGTATCTGCAGCGCGTGGCGAAGATACGCGAATACATGCCGGACTGCGCAATTTCGACCGACGTCATAGCGGGATTCTGCTCAGAGACCGAGGAGGACCACCGCGACACCCTGTCTCTGTTCGAGCAGGTGGGCTTCGACGCCGCCTTCATGTTCTACTATTCCGAGCGCCCCGGCACGCTGGCTGCAAAGAAGTTCGAGGATGACGTGGACCTCGCCACCAAAACCCGCAGGCTGGAGGAGATAATAGCCCTGCAGAACAGGCTGTCCCTCGAAAGCAACAGGCGCGACGTGGGCAAGCGCTTCCGCGTGCTGGTGGAAGGCCCTTCCAAGAAGAGTGCCGACGACCTCTGCGGACGCAACGGCCAGAACAAGATGTGCGTCTGGGCCGACAAGGGACACAAGGCCGGAGACTTCGTGGAAGTGGAGGTGCTGGACTGCCCCCAGGCCCCGCTGCTCTGCAGGCTCTGCGGCGAGTAGAGGCCGGGGCTGCGGCGCTTTGACCTGAATTGACATCAATTTTATATACTATGAAAACTTCTGAAATGAGCGGGGATCTCATGCCCCGCGAGAAAATGCTGGAGCGGGGACCGTCCTCACTCAGCAACGACGAGCTCCTTGCCATCCTGCTGCGCACAGGCAGCCGCGGCGAGAGCGTTCTTGAACTTGCCCGAAGGCTACTCGACCTGGGAGAGGGCCGACTGGGAAATCTTTTCAACATGAGCCTCTCAAGGCTGCAGAGGGAACCGGGGATAGGCCCCGGGAAGGCCACAGGCGTGCTTGCCGCGGTGGAACTGGGACGAAGGTTCTTCCGCGAGGAGAGTGGCTGTGAGCGCAAAAGCGTGAGCTCTCCGCGCATGGTGTATGACATCATGGTACCTGAAATGAAGGGGCTTCTGCACGAGGAATGCTGGGTGATCTTTTTGAACACCCACAATTATCTATTAGGGAAAATGCAGCTGAGCAAGGGAGGAGGCTGCTCCACCGTGATTGATATCCCTCTTGTTGTGAAGGCCGCACTGGACCGCAGCGCCTCGGCCCTTATCCTGGTGCACAACCACCCGTCAGGCGATCCGGAACCCAGCATGGCAGATATGAAGGAGACCGAGGATCTTCATGATGCGTGCAAGACGCTGAAGTTGGCGCTAATGGACCATATTATCTTCTGCGACGGCTGTTTTTATTCATTTTCCGAAGAAAGAAGATTCGAAAGGTGAGCTTTTGTATTGCAAGTTCAAAAAATATTCGTACCTTTGCAAAACTGATACGGTGCGATTAGTTCAGTTGGTAGAGCACCAGATTGTGGTTCTGGGTGTCATGGGTTCGAGCCCCATATCGCACCCCAACTGTTAAAGAGGTCATCCAAAAGATGACCTCTTTTCTTTGCTCCGGGAACAAATCAATGGTCTTCTGTTCCCGGATTCAAAAAAAACTTCTTCCCGGGAACAAACACACCCTCTTCTGTTCCCGGACATGATGATTTTCAACGAAAAACGGAATACAGGACACCTGAAGGCATTCTTTGGGCAGGGAGAAACATGCCCAAAAAGGCGAAAGGGAGGAGCACAAAAAGCAAAAGTGGAACAAAATGGAACATAGTGGTAAAAAATGTAAAATTTTTCGTATATTTGCGTTTGCGTATAAGAATTTAACAGATGGTCACATTCATCGGAAAATATTCAGCCAAGGTTGACGACAAGGGAAGACTCGTTTTCCCTTCGCCGTTCAAAAGCGCTGTGCCTTCCGGTAATGATCCAAGATTTGTAATCAAAAAGAGCCTCTACGACAATTGTCTCGAGATGTGGTCCTACGAGGAGTGGGAGCGCGAGTCAGAGAAGATCCGCGAGGGACTCGACTTTTTCAACCCGCAGCACGTGCAGTTCTGGAGACAGTACATGCGCGACTGCGACATAGTGGAGCCGGACCCTAAGGTCGGCCGAATCTCCATATCCCGTTATCTTCTTGACGCAATAGGTGTCAGCAAGGAAGTGGTTTTCTTTGGCGTCAACTTCAAGATAGAGATCTGGGCAAAGGAGAATTTCGAGAACTCGGAAATCAATACAGAAGATTACATCGCCATTGCAAAAAGCCTCTCCCGGAAATAGTCTCAGAAATTTCCAGTCAGCAGAGCAGCATGAGCGAGTATCACAATCCAGTACTTCTTGTCGAAAGCGTTGACGCCCTGGTGCAGAACCCGGGCGGGTTCTATGCGGACGCCACCTTCGGCGGTGGCGGTCACAGCAGGGAAATCTTGCGCAGACTCGGCCCGGAAGGACATCTCATGGGCTTTGACAGAGACAGTGACGCCATAGCCAATGCACCTCAGGATGAGCGTCTCATCATGGTGCACAACAATTTCAGGTTCATACACAACTATACCCTCCTCAACACCGAGGATGGGCTTGACGGAATTCTCGCAGACCTGGGCGTGAGTTCCCATCAGTTCGATACTGCGGAGCGCGGTTTCTCCTTCAGATACAGCGCCCCACTTGATATGAGGATGAACGTGCAGGGCACAAAGACCGCTGCAGACATTGTCAATTCTTATACGCAAGAAGAATTGGAAAAGGTTCTTAAAATCTACGGAGAGGTGGACAACGCCAGAAGGGTGGCCCAGCTGATCACAGCTGCCCGCGCCAAGGCCGCGATCCAGACCACCGATGACCTCGACAATGCCATAGCGGCCGCCCTGCCAACGTTCGCCGAACATAAATACCTCGCCAAGGTGTATCAGGCACTGAGGATAGAGGTGAACGAGGAGATGCGTTCGCTCGAGAAATTCCTCCAGGGTGCAGCAGCCTCGCTCAAGAAGGGAGGACGCCTGGTGGTGATCACCTACCACTCCCTCGAAGACCGCATGGTGAAGAATTTCATCAAGAGCGGAAACATAGAGGGAATTGAAAGCAAGGATGTATTCGGCCGTTCCAGCGCACCGCTCAAAGCGGTAAACAGGAAGCCTATACTGCCGAGCGAAGAGGAGATTGAGTCGAACACCCGCGCAAGGAGCGCCAAGCTCAGAGTTGCGGAAAAGACCGGGGAGGACGAGCGATGAGAGAGGAGAAGAAATTCTTCTGGAAGCTTGCAGACCTGGGCAACTTCTTCAAGAACAGCTTCATAGCCATAATCAGAAGCGAGTTCATGGTGAGGATAAATGCAGGGAGATACTTCGTGCACATAGCCTACACCTTTTTCCTGATCGGAATGATCATATGGATCAGCCTTGCCATAGACACAACCATGGCCAAGGTGGAAAAGAACAAGAATGTGCTCAAGGAACTTGAGATAGAGCACAACCAGAAGACCTTCGAGGTAGTGAGCCTGAGCAGAAGGTCGACGGTTCTTCAGAGCCTGCAGAACTGCGGTTCCCAGGTCACAGAGCCGGAAAAGCCAGCTTACGTGCTCACAAAGTAGTCAAAGAAATGACGGGAGAACAGAAAAATAAGAAAACGAAAAGGATAAGCGTGGTGCTCTACACCTTCTACCTTCTCCTGCTCGGAGTGTCCGTGCTGATCATCTTGAGATTGGCATGGATACAGCTGTTCTATAACCCTGATCCGAAGATAGAGAACGCGCTCACCCCATCAAACACTCTCAACCTGATAGAGCCGGCCCGAGGCAATATCATAGACTCGGAAGGCCGCCTGCTGGCCATCTCATGCCCAAGCTACCAGTTCTACATGGACTGCACCGTGCGCAAGGACATCAACACCGAAGAGGAGGAGACAAAATGGCTGAAGAAAGCCGCACAGCTCTCCCAGGGACTCGCAGATGAGTTCGGTGACAGGACCGCGGACCAATACCTCAAGCTGATAAAGGACAGCCGTGCGAACGGAAAGAAATACGTCAAGATAGGCCATCCTGTGGACAGGAATGGATACAACCGCATCATCAAGCTGCCTCTTTTCAACGAAGGACGCTACTACAGCGGAATGCAGTTCGAGCAGGAGAACGTGAGGGAGTACCCTTACGGGAAACTCGCAAGAAGGACCATAGGCTTCGTGAGGAACAACAAGTCCAACGTGAAGAACACCCACATAGGCCTTGAGGGAAAATACGACTACATACTCCACGGCAAGGAGGGACGCGAGTGGCTGAGGGTCAGCGACTACGGCCGCGTGCGCAACAACGACAGCACCTTCACCAAGGCCGAGGACGGGAAGGACCTGAGGACCACCATAAACATCGACTACCAGGAAATCGCCGACAAGGCCCTGCGCAGCGGCATCGAGCCGCAGGACGATGTAGAGGGAGGCTGCCTCGTGCTGATGGAGGTGAAGACCGGAGCCATACGCGCAATGGTAAACCTCATACGTGACCAGAAGAGCGGCCTCTTCGAGGAGATACAGAACATGGCCATAGGACGCAAGGCGGAGCCGGGTTCCGTATTCAAGACAGTGACACTGATGTCTGTGCTTGAGGACGGATATATCAAATCCCTCGACGAGACCCTTCCCACCAACCACGGAGTTGTACCGGACGGAGGCATCAAGCCTGACCATCACATCGTGGACTGGGAGCGCAACCACAAGACGAACAGGATATCCGTCATCGACGGTTTCAAGATATCATCCAACTACGTATTCGGCCGCCTGGCAGTTGAGAACTACTCGAGAAAACCGGAAAGATTCGTGGAGAACATTTACTCATATAAGCTTGGCGAGGCCTTCAACTTCGACCTCGAAGGAATGGAGACCCCTACCATCCCGGACCCGAAGAACAAGGCCATATGGAGCAAGTCCACGCTTGCAACGATGGGATACGGATATGCGACCGGCGAAACCCCGATGCACATCCTCACCTTCTACAATGCCATAGCCAACAAGGGCAGGATGATGAAGCCTTATCTTGTGGAGAGCATCGAGGAACACGGAATGGTCGTGGAAAGAAAGGGACCGTCTGTGCTGAACGCATCCATATGCAAGAGGTCCGTCGCCGACACCCTCACACGCGCCCTGAGGGCCGTGACCGAGGAAGGAACGGCACGCAGACTCAAGGACGCAAAGAGCAGCGTGGCCGGAAAGACAGGAACATCCTTCGCGACCTTCGAGAACGGAAA
>JAGHUW010000049.1 GCA_018064625.1 Candidatus Cryptobacteroides equifaecalis
TGGTGGGACAGCAGCTTGCCGTGAATGTCGAAATGCTGCATGAGCACTGCGCTGGTGCGGGTGTCCTCGGCCAGGATGAGGTCGGCTTCCCTGAGGACACGGATGGCTCGCATCGTCATGTCTTCAAGATTGCCGACTGGCGTCGGAACTATGTATAATTTCCCGCAATTATTCATATATTTGTATTCGACTCTCACAAATCTACGCAAATGTTTTCAGAAAGCAACAAAAAAAAGGGCTGCATCGAGGTTATTTGTGGCTCAATGTTCTCAGGAAAGACCGAAGAACTCATCCGCAGGCTCCGCAGGGCCCAGTTTGCCAACCAGAAAGTGGCCATCTACAAGCCGGCCATAGACAAGAGGTACTCTGAGGAGGACGTTGTGTCACACAACAACACCCACATTCCTTCCATAGCCATCACCAGCCCGGCCGAGATGCTCACCATCGACGCCGGAATCCAGGTTGTGGGAATAGACGAGGCTCAGTTCTTCGATGAAAGCATTGTGAATGTGGTGGAGTATCTTGCAAATCATGGCGTGCGCGTAATCGTAGCCGGCCTGGATATGGATTATCTCGGCAAGCCATTCGGCGCCATGCCTACCCTCATGGCAATTGCGGAGGATGTGCAGAAGGTGCACGCCATATGCGTAAAGTGCGGTAACCTTGCAGGTTACTCGCACCGTATAGTAAAGAATAAGGATCTTGTCCTTCTTGGAGAGAAAGACAGCTACGAGCCTCTGTGCAGGGAGTGCTTCAACAAGGCAAACGCCTCCCGCCGCAAGGCCTAGTTGTCGAACTCGAAGTTATAAACAAGGCCGATCGACACTGACAGGTTGGTCGCCTTGTCCTTTTCCAGCAGGCCTTCGTTCTTGAAGTTCCTGTTGAGTCCCGAATCCACGCGAATCATGGCTCCCAGGTTATCCAGGAACATGTAATGAAGCTCACCGGCAATGAGGATGTTGAACCTGTTCATATCCTCAAGATCGTCGTATTTGATTTTGCCTTCCCTTACCTTGCATCCCATGAGATAACCGAACTCCGGGCCCACGAGCAGTGAGAAGCGTCCTTCGCCGAGTCTCAGACCTCCCATGACAGGGACAAGGAGGTAATGGAGGTTGCGGCTGAAACTGCCCACTTCCGGCCTCCTGTCCGAGTGGCCCTTGTTGCTGTAGTAGATTCCGGACTCCACGCAGAATGTCTGTGAGAAGTCATATCCAAAGGTCGCACCTCCGAAGAATCCGTTGTGCGGGACGATGGTCTCGTTACCCACGATGATGGTTTTTGGTGTCCAACTCGCTGCCACGCCGGCCTTTGCGCCGAGGTAGATCTGTGCGGATGCATTCACTGAGATGAAAGCGGCCGCTATGAGAATCAATAGCTTTTTCATTTTCATTTTATTTTCAAGACGCTAATATACTTATAATTATTGTTATATTTGGCTTTTAATATGGAAGAAATGGGAAACAAAGGCAAAATTATCCGCTGGGTGATACTCGCCCTTGCTGCTCTGGTGCTCACCGGAGCGCTTGTTTACAGTTATATGGGAGACAGGAGGACTGAAAATCCGGAGGTCAGCTCAATCGCTGAACAGGACTTCTCGGATATCGAGGGCAACTACCGCGTGAAGCTCAGTTGCGCGGACAGCACCGCCTACCTCAGCTGCCAGGTGACACGTTTCTCAGAAAACGATTACCAGATGTACATGGTTACGGACAAGGGTCCCAAGTACTTCAGTTTCAACGTCAACATGCTCGGAGGCCTGTATTCCGAGGAGTTTGGCGAAGGCGTGCTCGAGCGTGTGGAGGACCTGAACATAACAAGAATAATCTTTAAAAAGGAGAACAGCATATGCGAACTTACAAAATAATTGCAGTTGCAGCGCTTGCTGCAATGCTCGTCTCTTGCGGACATTATGTCCCTAAGAGTCAGTACGATGAGGTCGTTGCCGAATATGAGGAGCTCAAGGAGAGCAGCGATGCCACCAATCAAAACTACATCAATCAGGCAAAGGCTCTGGACAACATCTTCACCGAGCTGTCTTCCATCTCCAGGAAGACCTCGTCTCTCAAGGTTGATGTAGAGAGCGGCAGCGCCGAACTTTCCCAGGCAGACCAGATCCAGAGCAGCATCAACGACATCAAGGACCAGCTTGCCGAGCTGGACAAGCTGACCCGCAAGAACCGTCAGCTCGCAAAGGTTGTCTCAGACCTCAGGAACGTCATCGCGGACAAGGAGAAGGAGATCGCCGACCTTAAGACCCGCATCGCCGAGATGGATGTCACCATCTCCGACCAGAAGAACACCATACGCAGCCAGGAGGCCACCATCTCTTCGCAGGAGGCTACCATAGACAAGCAGAGGCAGGCCCTCCAGAGGCAGGTTGCCGAGCAGGCAAAGCTCCTGTATGAGGCAGGTCTCGACTTCGAGGAGATTGCCGATGCATCCCCTGAGACAAGCTTCAAGAAGAACAAGGAGAAGGTGAAGAACTGGGCGCAGTCCATGTACGAGAAGGCTCTCCTCTACTACGGCAAGGCCCTTGAGGCCGGCTATCAGGAGGCAGAGGAGGGACTAGTGCGCGTAAAGGAGAAACTGCAATGATATTCTACTATTCCGGCTGCGGAAACAGCCGATTCATAGCTCAGAGTCTTGCCGACAGCCTCGGGGAGAAGCTTGCCTTCATCCCGGATCTCCAGAGGCAGGGCTTCAGCGAATATGTGACTGGGGAAGGGGAGGCCGTGGGCTTCGTCTTCCCT
>JAGHUW010000173.1 GCA_018064625.1 Candidatus Cryptobacteroides equifaecalis
TCATGATACAAATATAACTGAAAAACGTATTATATTTGCAGAATAGGATATGAGTCAGTTGATTATAGAAATACCACCGATGGGCGAGGCGGACAGTTACTATCTGCAGGAGCGTTATAAACCCTGCTTCAACTATCCTCTTCACAAGCATGATGCCTTTGAGCTCAATTTCGTCGAGCATTGCAAGGGCTGTCGGCGCATAGTGGGGGACAGCATGGAGGTCCTCGGGGAATATGACCTGGCTCTGATAGGTTGCAATCTGGAGCATGTCTGGGAGCAGCATGAGGGTAAATCGGAACTTATTCATGAGATAACCATTCAGATACCTGCCGATTTCTTTCCTGATTCATTGAAGCGCCGCCGCGTCATGCAGCCCATAGCGGAGATGCTGGACAGTGCCCAGTTTGGAATCGCCTTCGGCATGAAGGGCATAATGACTGTATACGAAAGGCTGATCACCGTGGCCAATTCCGAAGCGAATTTCCGCAGCACCCAGCTCCTTCTGGATATCCTGTACGATCTTGCGGAGTCTAAGGACTATCACAGGCTGTCTTCTTCCCACTATTCCCATGCAGAGGTTCCCGTAACCAGCCGCAGGATTCAGAAGATAAAGGATTACATAGACAGCCATTACAGCGAGGAGGTCAGGATGGAGTCACTTTCCGCGTTGATTGGTATGACTCCAAATGCGCTCAGTCGTTTTTTTAAGCAAAGGACCAATCGCTCCATCTCAAATTATATCAATGAGGTCAGAATTAGTCAATCGACTAATTTACTGGTAGATAGCATGCTCTCTATACAGGAAATCAGTTTCAGGTGCGGATTCAATACAATTTCCAATTTCAACCGTAAGTTCAAGGAAATCAAAGGTATGACCCCTAAGGAGTTCCGTGAGAACTATAAAAAGAACGCTTTCCTGGTCTAGCAAGAAAATGCAAATGATTGGATAGAATTGTGCAAATTCTTTCCATTAAAGCGATGTAATTTTACATCCTGAAAATTTGCACTTACGCGAACTGCTATGACCAATAATAAATACGGTTTTTTTGATGATTTGAACAGGGAATTCGTCATTACGGATCCCGCTACCCCATACCCATGGATAAACTACCTTGGGAACGAGGATTTCTTTTCCCTCATAAGCAATACCGCCGGAGGGTATTCCTTCTATAAGGATGCCAAATTCCGCCGTCTCACACGTTACCGTTATAACGGCGTGCCTATGGATAACGGCGGACGTTATTTCTATATAAAGGATGGGGACAGCGTCTGGAGTCCGGGCTGGAAGCCTTGCAAGACTGCTCTCGACTCTTACGAGTGCCGCCACGGCATGGGATATACCCGCATTACCGGCAGCCGGGATGGACTTGAGGCTTCCGTGCTCTTCTTTGTCCCTCTCCACACATGGGCGGAGGTGCAGAAAGTCACATTGAGAAATACTTCTTCGGAGAAAAAGAACTTCAGACTCTTTTCCTTTGTGGAATGGTGCCTGTGGAATGCCCAGACGGACATGGAGAATTTCCAGCGCAATCTTTCCACCGGCGAGGTTGAGGTGGAGAATGAGGATTCATACACTGCCATTTACCATAAGACCGAATACAGGGAAAGAAGGAACCACTTCGCATATTATTCAGTGAACTGCCATGCAGACGGATTCGATACGGACAGGGAATCCTTCATAGGGATGTACAACGGTTTCGATGCCCCTCAGGCTGTACTTGAGGGAGCGAACCGCAACAGCATTGCCCACGGCTGGAGCCCTGTTGCCTCCCATGGTGTGGAGATCAGTCTTGCGCCGGGAGAAAGCAGGGACCTTGTCTTTGTCCTCGGCTATGTAGAGAACGGACAGGACAGTAAATGGGACGCCCCTTACATGATGAACAAGTCCGCCGCGCATGCCGTGATCAGCCGTTTTGCCAGCGTTGAGGCTGTAGATGCCGCTTTTGCGGAACTCCGTTCAATGTGGGACGGACTTCTTGGCAAGTTCGTTGTGAAGAGCGGTGACGAGCGTCTGGACCGTATGGTCAACATCTGGAATCAGTATCAGTGCATGATAACCTTCTGCTTCAGCCGCAGCGCCTCTTTCTTCGAGAGTGGCATAGGCCGTGGCATGGGTTTCCGCGACTCCAACCAGGACCTCATCGGCTTCGTGCATCAGGTGCCGGAGCGTGCCCGTCAGCGCATACTTGACATCGCTGCCACACAGTTCCCGGACGGAGGCTGCTATCATCAGTATCAGCCTTTGACCAAGAGGGGAAACAACGACATAGGGGGAGGCTTCAACGACGACCCTCTCTGGCTCATCTTCGGAACGGTTGCCTATATCAAGGAAACCGGAGACTTCTCCGTTCTTGACGAGCCTGTGCCTTTTGACAATGTCCCGGGTTCGGAGGTCTCCCTCATGGAGCACCTTCGCGTATCCTTCAACCACGTCATGGAGAACCTCGGCCCTCATGGGCTGCCTCTCATAGGCCGCGCCGACTGGAACGACTGCCTTAATCTGAACTGCTTCTCCAATGACCCTAACGAGTCCTTCCAGACTACCGGCAACAAGACCGAGGGTTCCAAGGCGGAGTCCCTCATGATTGCGGGCCTGTTCGTGTACAGCGGAAGGCTGTATGCCGAGCTCTGCGGAAAGATGGGTCTTGCCCAGGAGGCGCAGAGAGCCTCTGCCGAGATTTGCAGGATGGAGGAAGCCGTGAAGGCTCATGGCTGGGACGGAGAGTGGTATCTGAGGGCTTACGATTACTACGGAAACAAGGTGGGCTCTGCCGAGAATGAGGAGGGCAAGATTTTCATCGAGAGTCAGGGCTGGTGCACCATGGCTCAGATCGGGTCCGAGGAAGGGCTTCCGGGAAAGGCCCTGGATTCTGTGAAGAAAATGCTGGACTGCGAGCACGGAATGGTGCTCAACTATCCGGCTTATACGGTATATCACATAGAACTTGGAGAACAGTCATCTTACCCTATGGGCTACAAGGAAAATGGCGGAATCTTCTGCCATAACAATCCTTGGGTCATAATAGGTGAGACGCTTTGCGGAAGGGGAGACGATGCCTGGGAGCATTATACCAAGATAGCTCCGGCGTGGATCAGAGACCAGAAGCTGCACAGGACGGAACCTTATGTCTATTCACAGTGCCTTGCCGGAAAGGAATCTGCTCTCCCGGGAGAGGCCAAGAACTCATGGCTCACCGGAACGGCTGCCTGGAACTGGGTTGCCATCACTCAGAGCATACTCGGAATACAGCCGGCATATGATGGACTGCAGATCGATCCGTGCATCCCTTCTTCCATGAAGGAGTTCACGGTCGTGCGCAGGTTCCGCGATGCTGAATATGAGATAAAGGTCCTCAATCCGGAAGGGAAATGCAAGGCTTCCGAGCCTCTGTTCATCCCTTATGTACCCGGTGAGAAAAAACATATCGATTTTATACTGTAATGAAAAAGCTCATCCACTTTGCTGTCCTTGCCATGCTTCTGCCTCTCTGCGGCTGCTGCGGAAAGGTGGCTGGCAACACTGGCACCGATGAGGATCCGGAGGTATTCAATCCCCAAGCCTGGTCTCTGAACATGGGTCTTGGCTGGAACCTTGGAAACAGTCTTGACGCTCATGCCGGAGGCGTGTCCAGTGAGACATGCTGGGGTAACGGAAAGGCCAGCCAGAAGACTTTCGATGCCATCAGGTCCATGGGCTTCGGCTGTGTCCGTATCCCGATTACCTGGATGGGACATATAGGGGAGGCTCCTGCATATACCATTGAGAGTGCGTGGATGAATCGTGTGGCTGAGGTCGTTGGTTATGCGCACAAGGCCGGCCTGAAGGTCATAATCAACGTACATCATGATGGATATCGCGAGAATGCGCAGGTCAGGGGCGGATGGCTTGACATAAGGTCAGCCTTCGAATCGGATGCTGCCGACAGGCAGATCAGGGAGCGCCTGGCTGCCGTGTGGAAGCAGATTGCGGAAAGATTCAAGAACGAGGGGGACTGGCTCGTGTTCGAAACGATGAACGAAATCCATGACGGTGGCTGGGGTTACGGGGATAATCTCAAGAACAGCAGGCAGTACAATATCCTGAACGAGTGGAATCAGCTTTGTCTGGATGCGATACGTTCTGCAGGTGGCTGCAACGCAGACCGTTATGTGGCGCTTGCAGGTTATGCCACCAATCCTTCGCTCACAGTCAATTATCTGAGACTGCCGAAAGACAGTGCAGAGAACCGCCTTGTGGTTGCCGTCCATTCCTATGATCCTTATGAATATGCCACAGAGGCAAAATTCGATGAATGGGGACATACCGGAAAGACCATGGCTCCGGGCAGTTCGGAACTGGATTATACGATGATGCTGGATAATCTGGTTAAGAAATTCCTGCTCAACGGGGTGCCGGTATATATGGGTGAGTTCGGCTGTGTGCACCGTTCTTCCGAAAAGGCTGAGAGCTTCAGGAAGTACTATCTTGAGTACACAGTCAAAGCTATGAGAGACAGGGGGATAGCCCCTATTGTATGGGATAATGGAAGTGCTGCGGCTGGAAAGGAGGCCTTCGGTCTTGTGAATCATGCCGATGGCAGCTGCATCAACAATGCACGGGAAATTGTGAGGACCATGGTGAACGCCTGGTCGAACAACGATGAGAAATATACGCTGAGCAGTGTCTATGACAAGGCACCGCAATTTTGATAACCATTAATTTTTAATACAGATGAAACTGATAAGATCAATTGCCTCGGCAGTGGTTCTGGCCCTTGCGGCTCTGCCTGCCATGGCTCAGACCGCAAATCTTCCGGAGGCTGTGGCTTACGCCCAGACCATGGGAGTAGGTTGGAATCTGGGTAACAATCTTGATGCCCATATCGATGGGGTCAGCGTTGAGACAGGTTGGGGAAACCCGGCAGCGACCCAGAAACTCTTCAACAATCTGAAGAAGGCAGGCTTCGGCTGTGTCCGCATTCCCGTGACCTGGATGGGTCATATCGGCCCGGCTCCAGCTTACCACATCGAAAAGGCATGGCTTGACCGTGTTGCAGAGGTGGCATCCTATGCAAAGAAAGCAGGCCTCAAGGCCATCATCAACGTTCATCACGACGGCTTCGGCGCAGAGACGGACCCTGCCCGTCAGGGATATTTCTGGCTCGACCTTCCCGCTGCTGCCAAGGATGAAAAGGTGAACACCGAAATCAAGCAGAAGCTCGCGATGGTATGGATGCAGATAGCCACCCGCTTCCAGAACGAGGGTGACTGGCTGATCTTCGAGACACTTAATGAGATTCAGGACGGAAAGTGGGGCGGTGGAGCCAACAATACCGACGGAGGCCACCAGTACCGTGTCCTCAATGAATGGAACCAGCTCTGCGTGGACGTCATCCGCTCTACGGGAGGTCAGAATGCAAGCCGCTATATCGGTATCCCCGGTTACGTTGCCCAGCCTGGCCTTACCATTAAATACCTTGCAATCCCTGAGGATGAGGTTCCGAACCGCCTCATGGTTGCGGTTCATATCTATGACCCATGGGACTATGCCGGTTCCGCAAAATACAGCGAGTGGGGACACACCGGAAAGGACGTGGTCCCTGACAAGGCCGGGGAAAAAGAGTATACGGCCATTCTCGATGCCCTCTATACCAGGTTCGTACGAAGGGGAATCCCTGTTTATCTTGGAGAGTACGGCTGCGTGCACCGCAACAACGCAAAGGCTGAGGAATTCCGCAAGTACTACCTTGAATATACCTGCAAGGCTCTGCGTGACCATAAGATGCCTGTCATAGTGTGGGATAACGGAAAGAGGGCCTATGGCGAGGAAGCCTTCGGACTCATGACTCATGACGACGGCAAGTTCATCTCCAACTCTGCGGAGATAGTGAAAATCATGATTGACGCATGGAACAACAACGATCCTGCATATACACTTCAGAGTATATGGGATCGTGCTCCTGAAGCTAAATAATTTCAATAACCAATAATAATCACTTTATGAAAAGAACCAATCTGACAATGTGTCTTGGTGCTTTGATGCTTACTTTGTGGGCTGGAATGCCTGCTGTGGCATCTGCGGCCGATCCTGCATCAGCTGCTCAGCAACAGGACGTCATCAAGGTTACCGGTAACGTTTCCGATGAGATCGGAGGCGTGATGGGCGCCTCGATCATCATCAAGGGTACCACTAACGGTACTATTACCGACATGGACGGTAACTTTGTTTTGGACGCAAAGAAGGGTGATATCCTTGTCATTTCCTTCATAGGTTACGCCACCCAGGAGGTGGAGGTTACCGGTGCTCCGATCAATGTTATGATGTCTGATGACACTACAATGCTTTCCGAGGTTGTGGTTACGGCTCTCGGTGTCAAGCGTGAGCGCAAGGCCCTCGGTTACGGCGTGTCCGAGGTCAAGGGCGATGAGCTTACCAAGGCCAAGGAGCCAAACGTGATCAACTCCCTTTCAGGTAAGGTAGCCGGTCTTGTTGTACAGCAGACCGCAGCCGGCCCTTCAGGATCCACACACGTTCAGCTCCGTGGTGCAACTGAAATGACCGGTAACAACCAGCCTCTCTATGTGATTGACGGTGTGCCACTCGATAACACAAACTTTGCAAATGCCGGCAGCGGCAGCGGTTATGACCTTGGAGACGGCATCTCTGCCATCAACCCTGACGATATCGAGAACATGACCGTGCTCAAGGGACCTGCGGCATCCGCCCTTTACGGATCCCGTGCTTCCCATGGTGTGATCCTCATCACTACAAAGCAGGCAGAGAAGGATAAGTTCAGCGTTGAGTACAATGGTTCTTATACCATCGACAGACAGGCTGAGAACTGGGACAATATCCAGCAGATCTACGGACAGGGTATCAACGGACAGTATACCGTGGACATGTCTACCGCAACCAACAGGAGCTGGGGTCCTAAGGCCGACAGCTACGATATGCACTATGACTTCAACGGACAGACCCATCCTTACAAGATCATCCCTGATAACTCTTCAGGTTTCTTCCGTACAGGTCTTACTGCCCAGAATACTGCAATCATTTCCACCCATGCGGGAAATACCGGTGTTCGCTTCTCATTCACAGACATGCGCAACAAGGATATTCTCCCTAACTCGAAGATGAGCCGTGATAATTTCAATCTTCGCGTGAATACCACAATGGGTATCGTCGACCTCGACTTCACTGCAAACTATACCAGGGAGGATGTGCTCAACCGTCCGGCTCTGGGTGATTCCAGGAGCAACGTCGGCAAGAACCTCATGGTTCTCGCAACCACCTTCGACCAGAACTGGCTCCGTGACTACATGGACTCTGATGGCAATTACGCAAACTGGAACGGACGAAGCGAGTACGACCGCAACCCTTACTGGGACCTTTACAAGAATGAGAACAAGAGCTACAAGGACGTATTCCGTCTCACAGGAAAGGCTGTAGTGAATGTTACAAAGAACTTCAAGGTCCAGGGTACCGTTGGTACAGACATCAACGGAATGGAGTTCCAGGATTATATTTCACGCTCAACACCTGGTACGGACAGCGGAAAGATGGAGATCAACAAGTACAACAACCGTACTCTCAATGCCGAGATCCTTGCCCTTTACAACAACTATTGGGGAGATTGGAGCTTCACCGGAACTCTCGGTGCCAACATGTTCAAGGTTGACAACCACACCACCATCCTCACAGGTATGGAGGAACTCATGCGCAACCGCATCTCCATCACCAACTACGAGGAGCAGAGCATACAGCAGGACAGCTACAAGAAGCAGATCAACTCTGCATTCGGCAATGCAAGCGTAGGTTTCAAGAGTACATACTATCTTGAGGCAACTCTCCGCTGCGACCAGTCTTCGACACTTCCTGTCAAGAACAACGTCTATCTCTATCCTTCAGTATCAGGTAGCCTTGTGTTCTCTGAGCTCATAAACAGCAAGAAGTTCCTTCCTTACGGTAAGGTAAGACTTTCTTGGGCAAGAGTGGGTTCGGATACGGATCCTTACATGCTTACAACCAACTATACCACAGGTAAGTACGGATACTCCGGATATACACTTGCACGCATCAACAAGGATATCATCCCTAACCCGGACCTCAAGCCTACCATGACGGATTCATTCGAGGCCGGTCTTGAGATGAAGCTCTTCAACAACCGTCTGTCTGTGGATTTCACCTATTACAACCAGATTTCCAAGGATCAGATTATCAGGCTTGCAACAACTTCCGCTTCCGGATACAATTACAGCCTTCAGAATGCAGGACGCATCAAGAACGAGGGTATAGAGCTTGCCATCAACGGACGTGCATTCGACGTGAACGGCTGGGCACTCGACCTCGGACTCAACTTCTCGAAGAACAACAACAAGGTGCTTGACCTCATCCCGGGCATGGACTTCATGGAGATCGAGAAGGCAAGCTGGAAGGGCGTGACAGTAGGTGCGATGGTCGGAGAGAACTTCGGCGCAATCCGCGGCTATGATGTTAAGCGTACTTCAGACGGAAAGGTCATCATCATGGACAACGGTCTTCCTGAGGTTGACAATTCAGGCCTCAAGACCATCGGTAATGCTTCATGGGACTGGACCGGAGGATTCTACGGAACACTTTCTTACAAGAACTTCCGTCTCAGTGCCGGATTCGATGTCAAGGTAGGCGCAGACCTCTATTCAATGTCCATGGCCAGCGCATTCGAGTCAGGTAAGGCTATCGAGACACTCGAGGGCCGTGAGCTCTGGTACGCATCCGAGGAAAGCCGCAGGGCTGCCAATATGAGTATCAACGAGTGGAGGGCATCCAAGAAGTGCCAGGGCTTCGTGGCACCGGGCGTCACAAAGAATGAGGATGGAACATACCGTCCTAACGACATCCCTGTCGACCCTCAGGCATACTGGGAGTTCGCAGCAGTCAACATGCCGTCACTCTTCATCTATGACAACTCCTATATCAAGTGTCGTGAGATCACCTTCGGATACACCTTCCCTCAGAAGTGGTTCAAGAACAAGATCCAGGGGCTCAGCCTTTCATTTGTTGCACGCAATCCGTTCATCATCTGGAAGAACATCCCTAACATCGATCCTGATTCAACATACAACTCATCAGGTATGGGACTTGAGTATGGCTCGATGCCATCACGCCGCAGCTACGGTTTCAACATCAACTTCAAGTTCTAATCCATCAGACATACTATCATGAACAATATAAAGAACATAATGCTCGCCTTTGTTGCAGTGGGTGCTCTCGCTCTCACATCCTGCAGCAAGGAATATATGACGGCCATCAACACCGACGATACAAAGACATCGACGGTGGATCCGAACAACCTGCTTACCACAGGTATGTTGCAGACTTTCGGTGACTTTGATATGATGGACACTTACAGATGCTACATCACAGGTTTCGCGCAGTACTATGCCGGAGGTTGGAATGTGGCAACTTACGCTGGCCAGAATATGTACAATGATGACTACTCGCGCAAGGTATGGGACAAACTCTACAGCGTGGGTATCAAGAATATCGTTCAGGCTATCGACAACACTGCTGACCAGAAGAACCTCAACGCCGCACTCCGCGTGTACAGGGTTTACCTTCTCTCGCAGATCGTTGACTGCTACGGAGACGCTCCTTGCGAGGAGGCTGGAATGGGTGCCATAGGCAGAATCCTCTATCCAAAATACGATACTGTTCAGGAGGCATACAATTTCTTCTTCGATGAACTGACCAAGTGCGCGTCAATCCTCGGTACAGGAACAGACAAGATCACCGGTGACGTGTCCACAATGGCAGGCAATACGGATGCATGGAGAAAGTTCGCGAACTCCCTCCGCCTGCGCTTTGCAATGCGTATCTCAAGCGTTGACCCGGAGAAGGCAAAGACCGAGTTCGAGGCTGTGATGGCAACCAAGGGTGATTATATCACCATTGCAAATGAAAACGTGCTTATCAAGTACCTTTCAAAGTCATTCACCTTCTATCAGGGAGCTGCCGATCTCGATTTCCGTGCAAACGCTCTCAGCGAGACCCTCTGGGGACAGGACCCGACCTCTCCGACCCTCGTCTGCAAGACTTTCTATCGCTATTTGCAGGAGAATGATGACCCGCGTCTTTACTGCATCTGCCGCAACTACCTCAACGCCAAGCGCAATGCTTCCGCTGCTGACGGTTGCCACGACCTCACTGAAGAGGTGATTGCATGGGGAGAGACTCAGAAAGCCCTCGACCCTGCAAGCAAGGCCGGTATTCAGCCTAACGAGGTTGGTGAGGCCTGGTACAACAACTGGCCTGTAATCCCTGAGACCAAGGATCTTCCTACCCTTGCACGTCTTGTGCAGGAGGACCCTAACGCAGGTTACGACAAGAACAACTACCCTGCACGTCTCACCCGTCCTTTCCTCAATATCGCATTCGAGCAGGCTAACTGTCCGGGCGTTGTTTTTACCAGCGCAGAGACCGAGTATCTCCTTGCAGAGGCCAAGTACATGGGCTGGGCTGTTGAAGGCGAGGTAAAGGATCACTTCAAGGCCGGAGTGAGGGCATCTCTTGAGTTCCTCAACACAAACTACAATATCAAGAAGATTGAACAGGATGTAATAGACGACTACGTTGCCAGGGTTGAACTCGGTGCGAATCCGAAGGAGGCAATCAACCTTCAGGC
>JAGHUW010000059.1 GCA_018064625.1 Candidatus Cryptobacteroides equifaecalis
CGGTCAGGCTCAGAACATTATCGAGGCAGAGGTTCTGACTGACACTGCTTCGCTGAATAATAGGGCTAACGCTCCGCAGAGTCAGTCAGAAACCTCTGCTACAGAAGCATGCGAGGGTCAGATGGCCCTTGCTCCGCTGGAAAGTAGGGCAAACGCTCCTCAAGAGCCATCTGACACCTCTGCCAAGGAGGAGCAGCTGAGGGAGGCGATTGTGGTGCTGAACGGGATGGCTGCGAAGTTGAAGCAAGCCCGTTTCAAGGCTGGAGCCATTGATTTCGACCGTCCGGAGATGAAGGTTCTCGTGGATGAGGAGGGTCGTCCTGTGGATGTTTATGAGAAGCGTTCGAAGGAGGCAAACTGGCTCATCGAGGAGTTTATGCTTCTGGCGAACCGTACCGTTGCCGAGTTCGTTGCCCGCAAGAACAAGGTGTTCGTTTACCGTGTCCATGGTGAGCCTAATCCGGCGAAGCTGGAGGTTCTGAGGAATTTCTCCAAGGGCTTCGGTTATAAGATGGGAGAGTCAGGGGATGGCAAGGCTGCCGCGCGCAGCATCAGCAAGTTGCTGGACAAGGCCAAGGGTAAGCCTGAGTTCGCCGCCTTCGAGGATATAGCCCTTCGTTCTATGGCAAAGGCTACCTACAGCACTGATAATATCGGCCATTATGGCCTTGCTTTCAAGTATTATACTCATTTTACGTCCCCTATACGCCGTTATCCGGATCTGATGGTGCATCGTCTTCTTGCCTTGTACCTCGGTGCCCCTTCTCCGGTTCCGGCATCGGTGGCAGAGGGTCAGATGGCCCTTGCTGCGCTGGAAAATAGGGCTAACGCTCCGCAAGGGCCATCTGACACCTCCGCTCCGCTGAGAAATAGGGAGGGTGCTCAGCCGAGTCAGGAGTTCTATGAGCAGGAGTGCAGGCATGCGTCGGAGCGTGAGATTGTGGCGGCGGATGCAGAGCGTACGAGCGTGAAGTACAAGCTCGTGGAGTTCATGCAGGATAAGGTGGGTCAGGAGTTCGTCGGTCACATTTCCGGTCTTACGGAGTGGGGTATGTATGTTGCCATCGAGCCTACTCATATCGAGGGTATGGTTCCGCTGAGGACCGTGCGTTCGGATTTCTTCGAGTTCGACGAGAATCTTTACCGCGTGGTTGGACGCCGTACGCACAAGGTCTACCGCCTGGGAGACGAGGTGCGCGTGAAGGTCGGCTCTGCAAATCTGGAGCAGCGTCTTCTGGATTATGAACTGGTGGAGGAAATTGTCAAAGCAGTTCCTAAGGAAACCGGTCATGGATCTGAGCCTGAGGTTTCTGCCGGCCCGTCCCGCACTGCGAAGTCTTCCAGGTCTTCGAAGGCGGCTAAGGAAGGGAAGGTGGCTAAGGCATCCAGGTCGGGCAAAACGACGAAGTCCGGGAAAAGCAGTAAGTCAAGAAAAAAAGAATAAGTCATGAAAGGTAATACAGTATTAGGTTTTCTGGCAGGGGCTGCGGTAGGGGCTGCGGTTGCTGCATTGATTATGAGCGGCAAGGGCCGCGAGATTGTTGCCGAGGCTTCCGATGCCATTTCAGATGGTCTGGATAAGCTCGAGAGTTCACTAAAGGAAAGTCTGGAAGATGGAGAGTAATATGGAACGTCTCTTTTTCGAGACAAAGAAATATGTGGACCTGAAGTTGGATCAGTTCAAGCTTCAGATGGTTTCTGCCCTGTCACAGGCTCTTTCGCAGGCCATTGTGGTGGTGATTGTGCTGTTTCTTTTCATGATGCTCATGGCGATAGTGGCGTATGCCCTTATCAATTGGCTGAACGCCCTTCTCGGGGGCCAGTTCGGCTCGCTGATTGTGGGTGGCGTAGTTCTTGTCTCGATCATTGTGGTCCTGTCTCTTCGCAAGAAGCTGTTCAGGGATTCTTTCGTTAAACTTTTTGCGGAGGCATTCTGGTATGAGGAAAATTAAAACTTATGAGGAATTGATGGCTGCAAGCCGTCAGGTCGCCGCTGAGATAGAGCAGCAGAAGATGGTTCTGGAGGATACCTTCATCGATGTGAAGGAGTCCTTCTCCCTTGTGAATATGGTCAGTACAGGCATACAGAGGATAGCCTCGTCCTTCAACTGGGCCCAGATCGGGCTCGCCCTCATAGCGGGTGTCCGCAAGTGCATCAAGTGAGGGCTATCAAATATGAGATGAAAGAAAATGTAAATTTTTCTTGCATTTGTAAAAAATAATTGGAAAATTTGCTTTCAGATATGACAATGAACAATTCATACTGGTGGTGGCGCCTTTTACAACTTTAACAGTCGTAGAGGTTGAATCATCGTGTAGATATACATGGAGCATGGCCGGATACGACTATGCTCCATTTTTTTTGTGAAAACCAATTATAAACAATAAAAACTTACAGCATTATGGAAAAGAAAGTACCTTACAAGATCTACCTGAGTGAGAATGAGATTCCTACACAGTGGTATAACGTTCGTGCAGACATGAAGAACAAGCCTGCACCGCTTATCAACCCGGGAACCCACCAGCCTCTCACAAAGGAAGATCTGGACCCTATCTTCTGCAGCGAACTCAACGCTCAGGAACTTGACAACGAGACTCGTTTCTTCGACATTCCTGAGGAAATCCAGGAGTTCTACAAAATGTACCGTCCTTCACCTCTGGTACGTGCCTACTTCCTTGAGAAGGCTCTCGGAACCCCTGCGAAAATCTATTATAAGTTCGAGGGTAACAACACTTCAGGCAGCCATAAGCTGAATTCAGCCATCGCTCAGGCCTACTACGCAAAGAAGCAGGGCCTCAAGGGCGTGACAACAGAGACCGGCGCAGGCCAGTGGGGAACAGCGCTCAGCATGGCATGCTCGTACTTTGACCTCGACCTCAAGGTTTACATGGTCAAGTGCTCTTATGAGCAGAAGCCTTTCCGCCGCGAGGTTATGCGCACCTACGGTGCCGATGTGACCCCTTCTCCAAGCAACACCACCCAGGTGGGCCGCAAGATCCTTTCCGAGCATCCTGAGTCCACAGGAAGCCTTGGATGCGCCATCTCCGAGGCAGTGGAGGCAGCAGTTACCAACGAGGGATACCGCTATGTTTTGGGCTCGGTGCTCAATCAGGTGCTCCTCCATCAGACCATCATCGGCCAGGAGGCTCAGGCAGCGCTCCGCAAGTATGACATCAAACCGGACATCATCATCGGCTGCGCCGGTGGTGGATCCAACCTCGGCGGTCTTGCAACTCCTTTCATCGGCGAGATGCTCCGTGGCGAGGCAGACTACAAGATTATCGCTGTGGAGCCGGCTTCCTGCCCTAGCTTCACCCGCGGAAAGTTCGCTTACGACTTTGCCGATACAGGAATGATCTGCCCTCTTGCAAAGATGTACACCCTCGGCAGCCAGTTCATCCCTTCTGCAAACCACGCTGGAGGTCTCCGCTACCACGGTATGAGCCCTATCCTCTCTCAGCTTTACGCAGACGGACTCTTCGAGGCTCGCTCAGTGGAGCAGACTGCAGTGTTCGATGCCGCTGTGCAGTTCGCAAGGGTTGAGGGTATCCTTCCTGCCCCTGAGAGCAGCCACGCCATACGCGCAGCCATCGACGAGGCTCTCAAGTGCAAGGAGACAGGCGAGGAGAAGACCATCCTCTTCGGCCTTACCGGTACAGGTTACTTCGACCTCAAGGCTTACGAGCAGTACAACAACGGAACCATGGATGACATCATCCCTTCAGATGATCTCATCGCCTCCTACCTCGAGAAACTTCCAAAGGTAGAGGAGTAGTTCCCGTAGCCCAGGATGAGGAAATTTCTCATTGCTTTTGCTGCAATACTGTGGTCCATTGGCGCTTTTGCCCAATGGACCGGCAGTGTGCAGGCAAACGGTCAGATTGGGAGTGATTTACAATTTCTGAAATTTTCACTAACTTTGCTTCTGCAAAAATGCTAATGAGATGAAGATTTTGTATGTCTGCAACAATGCTTACATACCTGGTAACGGAATAAGCACGTCTGCAAGAAATATAGTAAGCAAACTGAAAGAGCTGGGAGAGGATGTAAGATTGCTTTCCTGCGAGAATCCGGACCCTGACGGTCCGCAGCCTGATTATCCTCTGAAAAAATTCTACTTTCCTCTTTTTCAGCCTATCATCGATGCGAATGGCTTCTGCTACGCTTCCATAGACCGGAAAAAGGTCAGGAAAGCGGTTGCATGGGCCGATGTAGTGCATATCGAGGAACCGCTATTCCTCGAAAAGGCTGCCATCAGGGAAGCTGAGCGGCAGGGGAAGCCTATAACGGGTACTTTCCACATGTACACTCAGAACATACTTTCGGAGATTCCTTTATCCAATTCACGCCTGAGCAATCATCTGCTCATGCTGGACTGGAGAGAGAATTTCTATAACCGGTGCACGGACATTCAGTGTCCTACCCCTACGGTGAAGGATCTTCTGGAAAAGTACGGCTTCAAATCCCGCCTGCATGTCATCTCCAACGGCATCATTATCCCTGATGAACCGGTAAAAGTCCGTGAGCCTCAGACAGATCCGGTTCTGCTTCTATCCATTGCACGTTTCGCAGCCGTGAAGAACCAGCCTCTCCTTATGGAGGCAATGAAATACTCCCGTCATGCGCACAGAATCCAGCTTTACTTTGCGGGCAAGGGTGCGTACGAGGTACAGTATCGCCGCATTGCAGAAAAACTGTACTCATCCGGCATACTCAAATACAAACCTGTATTTGCCTTTCATGATACGGCTGAACTCAAGGAACTGGCATCTAAGGCATATCTTTATATCCACACTGCCAATCTGGAGGTGGAAGGCCTGGGTTGCGTTGAGGCCATAAGGGAAGGGGCAGTGCCTCTTATAGGCAAGGGCAAGCATATTGCAACCTCCGATTTTGCCTTGGACGACAGGAGCGTATATGACGTGCACAGCCCGCAGGAACTGGCTGAGAAGATCGACTGGTGGATAGAACATCCTGAGGAGCGTAATGAGATGTCCCGCCGCTATGCTGAGCATGCAAGGGACTATGACATCAAGGCATCCGCCCAGGCTCTTGTGGAGATGTACAGTCGCGCCTGTTCAGGATTCTGCAGGGACGACGCCGTTGTTCATTGATATGATGGGATCGTCGTATTTGATCTGCAGACGTTCGAGTTCCTTCTTCAGTTTCTTTGTGATCCTTTCATATCCGGGCTGTCCGTAGACGTTGTGAAGCTGCTCGGGGTCATTCTTCAGGTCAAAGAGCTCCCATTCGTCTATGTCGTTGTAGAAGTGCATGAGTGACCATCTGTCCATCCTTACGCCGTAGTGCCTCTTGACGCAGTGCTCTGCCGGGTACTCATAGTAGTGATAGTAGAGCGACTTTCTCCAGCCCTTCTTCTTGCCTTTCAGGAGCTGAAGATAGCTCTCGCCCTGGATGTCGGCAGGTATCTCTGCTCCAGCCACCTCAAGGAAGGTGGCGGCATGGTCGATGTTCTGCACGAAGCCGTCGACGTCCTTGCCCCTGAGCTCGGTTTTGAAGCAGTCAGGCATCCTGACAAGCAGGGGAGTCCTGAAGCTCTCCTCGTACATGAACCTCTTGTCGAAGTATCCATGCTCTCCCATGTAGAAACCCTGGTCGGAGGTGTATATCACGATGGTGTTCTCAAGAAGACCGTGCTCCTTGAGATAGTCGTATACCTTGCCCACATTCCTGTCAACTGAGTGGATCACACGGCAGTAATCATGCATGTACTGCTGATACTTCCACTCGTAAAGCTCCCTTCCGCTCAGGCTGTCCTTCTTGAACTTCTCGATGATGGGTCCGTAGTGGGCATCCCACCTGGCGAACTGCTCGGGAGTCATCTTGCCGGAAATCAGTTCTCCTTCGGCAGAGGGAGTATACATTCCTCTGCCGGCTCCCTCCAGTCCAGGATTCTCCGGTGTATGGATCTCGTTCTCGGGGTCGGCCATCTTGAGGTCATAGACGAGGTTCATGTCCTTGATGATGCTCATCTCCTGCTGACCTGCGGCCACGCGGCTTTCATAGTCGTCGTAGAAGGTCTCCGGCAGGGGATACTCCACGTCGTTATAAAGATCGAGGTCGCAGAGGTCCGGCATCCAAGTCCTGTGAGGGGCCTTGTGGTGCAGGAACAGGCAGAAGGGCTTGGACTTGTCGCGTCCGTTCTCCAACCAGTCGATGGCAATGTCGGTGGTGATGTTGGTGGCGTAGCCGGGAATCACCTTCCTTTCGCCATTGTCGATGAACGTAGGGTTGTAGTAGTTGCCCTGGCCTGTCAGGATGTTCCAGTAGTCGAAGCCCGTGGGCTCGCTTACAAGGTGCCACTTGCCGACCATCGCGGTGGTGTATCCTGCATCACGGAGGAGCTGCTGCACCGTCTGCTGAGTGCCGTCGAAGATGCCGTGCTCGTTGTTGGTGAATCCGTTCTTGTGCGAATGCTTGCCGGTGAGCAGGCATGCACGGGAAGGTCCGCTCAGGGAGTTCGCCACGAAGCTGTTCGTGAAGCGCACGCCCTCCTGGCCGATCCTGTCGATGTTTGGAGTCTCCAGGTATCTGTTGTCATATGCGCTGATGGTCTGGTAGGAATGGTCATCGCACATGATATATACTATGTTCAAAGGCTTATTCTCTTCACCCGGAGATTCCTCCGGTCCCTTGCAGGCGGAGGACGCAAGCGCTGACAGGGAGGCTAGCGCAGCCAGTTTGGTCAAATCTTTCATATTCTCATCGTTATCTCCGATTACAGTCATAAATCAGTCCTGGCATCGCTGAAGAACCGTCCGGTGTTACGAATACGCAAGAGAACATCCACTTGACCAGACGAGTCTCGGGGACCTTGAATTCTCCGACGGGAAGCTTGATGAGAACTTTGTTCCACCCTGAGTGGAGCGTTACTGGCATGGGTGGCCTTGAGACCATGTTTTCGTTGCCCAGCGGAATCTCGTTGCTCTTTTCGGTGTGGGTTCCGGTCCATACAGGAGGCATGATTTCTTCGCCGTTGATCCAGATCCTGCTCCCTTTGTAGTCCCATGTTCCTTGTCTGGGTGGCAGGTCCATTTCTGAACGGCTGTAGTTCTGTGACTCGAACCATAGACCTACCTCCTGTTCGCAGGGTGAGTATACCTCAGTGTATGCATAAGCCGTGCTGTTGGACTGCGGGTCCTTGAAGAAGCATGGTGATGAGGTGCCCCACACATGCCGAAGATATGCTCCTGCGCCTGAAACTTCGCCATATTTGTAATCTGCGGGATTACCTGTCTCGGGAGGGAACACGGCAGACAGATTCCCTTCATTCGGGAACGCTTCCGTTATGCCCCAGCGGACGTTGGACTGCTTGACGTAGGCGAAAGGATAACCCTTGAAGCTTCGCTCCTTCCAGAACAGCATCCTATCCTCGAATTCTGAGAACTCTCCCGGCTCGCCACCGCGCCATGCACGTTCAGCCAGTATGAGCATGTTGTGATAAAGGCCGTTCTGGGCTACTATCTGGAGCTCATCATCTATCCGTCTGTCATTCCAGAAGGCAAGGATTGAACCCACGATGTCTCCATTGTACTCATCCTTGCCGTAAGGCTTCATGTTGTACAGAAGAACGGGATCCACGAACGTGTCGTAATGGTTGAGATAATGAAGCTTGCTGTCGATTGCGGGTATGCCATCCTGAGCAGTTCCGCGGTAGCTCCAGAGGAAGGTCATGTCGATCTCGCCAGGTTCGTAATGCCAACCGGGATTGTAGGATATGACCTTCTTTCCCCTTGCACGCAGGAAGGCGACCATCTTGGGAACGAACTTCTTGTTGTAGATCTCAACCTCGTCGGTGCCGATATGGAAGTAAGGACAGTCCTTGAATACCTCACATGCTTCCTTGAGAAGGTCCTTCAGGATCTTGGTGCCTTTCTTCGACTGCATGTCCACTCCGAATGCGCGGACGAAAGCCTGGCTGTGTCCGGGCATGTCTATCTCGGGGATAAGCGTCACTCCGCGCTCCGCACAGAACTTGACAAGGTCCTTCGCTTCTTCCTGGGTGTAGAATTTCCCGGGGAACCTTGCCATGGTTTCGGGAGCGTTGACCTGCGGATGCACCTTGCTCTCAAGTCTCCATGCCTGGTTCTCCGTCAGATGCCAATGGAAGACGTTGATCTTGAATTTCGCCAGGATGTCAATCTCCCGTTTGAGTTCATCGACGCTGATATACCCCCTTCCGACATCGTGCATGAATCCGCGCACGGGGAAGGCCGCCCAGTCTGTGATGCTGCATCCTTCGTAAACACCGTCATCGAGTAGCTGCTCCAGCGTCTGTTGTGCCCTGATGACGCCGATGGGAGTGACAGCTTCCACCTTTATGCCATCCGAGCAGACTTCAAGCCTGTATGCCTCGTCCTGATGCCTTCCCGCTTCGGGTATTCTTTCCACCAGCTGTATGGTCGGCTTCATGGATTCCGGGCAGCTCTGCTCATTGTATGCAATCTGCTTCGGAACGGGTAGAAGAACGGCAAGAAGGGAGATTATCAAATTTGTCATGGATATGGTAGAAATGGTGTTTATTCCTGATTGTCCGTTGTTGGTTTGAGTACGAATATCTGAAGCGCGAGCGCCACGGTAATGACGCCGGCCATGAGAGCGAAGCCCAGGCCGAGGTTGCCCTGGTCGGCCCATTTGCCCAGTACCTTGGTGATGATTGCTCCGGCAAACACTCCTACCATGTTCATGAGACCATAAGCCGTGGCCCTGTTCTTTGCTGAAACGAACTGACAGAGTATGGGCATGTTGTTGGTGTCGAACATGCCGTATCCCACGCCGAAGCATACGCCGGCGCCCACTGCCGCTGCCATTCCGTGGCCGAGGCCTATGAGCACGAGAGCCGGAATCATCAGCGCAAGTCCGATGGCGCTTGTGTAGATGCGACCCTTCAGGTTCTTCTTAACCCATCGGTCAGAAAGCGATCCGCCAAGCAGCACGCCGATGAACGAAGATGCGGCTATGGTTATTGTAGAGATGGGGCCTGCCTTTGCCATCGGGATGCCGAGGCTGTCTGAGAAGAGGGTGGGGAGCCAGTTCTTGGTCGCCCATCCGGGAAGTGACGAAGATGCGAAGAAGAAGAGAATTACCCAGAATGCAATGTTGCTGAATATCAGGGCGAAGCTCTTCCATATAGGCTCCTTTTTCACGCTGATTTTCTCTGCTGCATCGGCTGCTGGGTCGCTCCTCTTTTCCTTGAGGGCGATGACGAGCACAGCAGCATAGGCTATGCCGATGATGCCGAACCAGTGGAATGTCTGCTGCCATGAGAAGGCCTCGGCAAGCCTTGCTCCGAATCCTCCGATGGCCTGGCCCAGGTAGAGTCCTGTCATGTGGATTCCGATGGCGAGGCTTCGTGCCGATCCGGTGAAGTAGTCGGCAATCAGAGAGAGGCCTGCTGGTATGTAGAGTGCCTCGCTCACGCCCATCAGGGCCCTCAGCCAGTATATCTGGTTGAACGTGGTGCAGTGGCCCATGAGCAGGGTCACTGTCGACCAGACGCCGAGCGACCCGACGATGAGCCACTTGCGGCTGACGCGGTCGGCAATGGCACCGGCAAAGGGGCTTATGCAGCCGTAGATCCACAGGAAGATGGCCATCAGGCGGCCGAAGTTCACCGCCGATTCAAGTTCTGAGATGTCTATCTGCATGGACTCCCTCATGGTGGAGAGCATCTGCCTGTCCATGTAGTTGAGAAGGGCTACCACCCAGAGCAGGAACACCACGATCCAGGGGTATATCCTGCTGAATTTCGTATCTGTTTTCATTTATTTGCTTTTAATCATCCAAACTTCGGGAGTTCTGATGCCTGGCTTTAGCTCGCCACCTACGGAGACGTGCCCTCCCTGATACTCTGCCAGAGCAGCTCCGGCGCGTGCGAGCGCAGGGTGAGCTGTGACGGGAGCCCATCCGTTCAGGGTATACTCAAGCAACTGCCCGCGGAAATTATAGTATTCCACCGGCTGCAACTGGTATTCGCGTACCTCTTCGGCCGGGAGATTGAGCGCGTGAGTGAAGACATCGGCGTCGCAGCCTCCGCAGGCAAGACCGTCAAGTGCAGCGCTGCCGACGAAGGTCACATCCGCATCGAGTTCAGAGATGCTGCCGTCGGCGAGCGAGATGGCGTAGCCACCCTTCACCGCTTCCTTTGCAACGGGGTCGAAGCCTCCGAAGACATTGAGCCTGCCCTCATCGGCGCATGCGATACCTTGCACCAGCGGGCGTGGCAGTGTGGCCGCGACAGTCCATTGACCGTCCTTCAGCCGGAAAACTTCCAGAGAAGGCGTACCGCAGGACATTCCTCCGGCAAGATAAATGGCGCCATCATAGCTGCACCAAGCCGCCTGCTCAAGGGGCCTTGGCAAGGCCGGCAGCCGGGTGACTCCGTCTGCCGTCAGCATCCATGCGGAGTCCATGCTGCCTTCCTCATTCGCACCTCCGAGAATCATAAGTCCTTCGGCCGTGGCGACATACGCACCATAGGCAGAGGGCTCCGGGAGCTGTCCGGCCAAGGTCCAATTTCCGTCGGAGAGCTTCCAGACATCGCTGTAGAAAACCTTCTTTCCACCCTCGGTCACAGGCTTGTCGGGGAAGTTGCAGCCGCCAGCAACGTAGAGAGTTCCGTCTATCTCTCCGGCATAGAGGCCTGAAAGGCCGATGCCTGGCAGCGACGGCAACTGCACAACTTCAATGCTTCTCCCGCAGGCAAGCAGAAGAAGCATCGAAAGTACAAGCATTGTCTTACTTAAGAATCTCATCGCAGAGTAGTGACGCCCTGATGAGCATTCTGGGAACATGGAAAGGTCCTTTGAAGATGTTGCCCTTGGCGGGCTGGGCCACAGTTCCGTCGCGGTGCAGGTATCCGTACCACTCGCCGTACTCCTTGTCGGCAAAGTGCTCGAACGCCCAGTCGTTGGCCTTGCGGTGAATCTCGAGGTACTTCCCATCTCCGGTCAACTTGTATGCGTAGAGGGAGGCGATGATGGTCTCGCACTGGGGCCACCAGAACTTCATGTCCTGCGAATAGTCCTGCGGAGGGAAGTTGCGGCAGTCCTTGAAGTTGATCACTCCGCCGAACTGCTCGTCCCAGCCCCACTCGAAGTCCCAGTCGAATATCTGCAGGGCAAGATCCCTCACATGCTCAGGGTCTTCGAACAGGCCCGCGGTGTCCATGAGGAACCACGAGGTCTCGATGCAGTGGCCGGGGTTGATGACGCGGCCCGCGATGGTGTCGACGAGCTTTCCCTCCTCGTCCACACTCTCGAGTATGGTCCTGTACTCCGGCTTAAGGAGCTTGGTCTCTATGAGGTCCAGCGACGTGGCGAGCTGCTCGTCGAGAGAAGGGTCATCGATGACCTTCTTCAGCACTGCAACCACGTTGAAGAACATCATGGTGATGGAATGGCTGTATCCCTTCTGCGTGGTCTTCGGAGGGAGGAAGCCCGGGCGGGCGAGCATCTCGCGGGTGCGCTTGAAGAGCTCGAGGGCCTTCTCGGCATACGAGTGGTCACCGCTTGCAAGGGCGTATTCCGCCATTGCCATTATGGCGAAGCACTCGGAGAACACGTAGCGGCGCTTCTGCACCCCCTCACCCTCGGCGGTCACCGTGAAGAACATGTGACCGTCGGAGTCGAAGCAATGTGCCTCAATGAAATCGATGCACGACTTTGATGCTGCGAGCCACTCGGGGTTCTTCCCGACATTGTTGTAAGCATAGGCTGCAACAAAGCCGAAGCGGCCCTGGAACCAAACCGACTTGGTGCTGTCCATCAGTTTTCCGTCCCTGTCGAGGCAGGTGTAAACGCCTCCGTTCACCCTGTCGAGACCGTACTTGAGCCAGAAAGGCATCACGTCGTCCACGAGTGTTCTGCGATAGCAGTCTCTGCACTGCTCCAGATATTTTCGTTGTGCTTCAGTCATAGTTAAAATTTATTGCAGCGGTCAAAGAAGTTGATTGCTTCGAGCTCTGCCTTCATTGCAGCCTCTTCCTCGTCGGTCATGTTGCGCCAGGGAACACGGTTGGGGCCGAGGTCCAGGCCTATGAGCTTCATGATGCGCTTGCCGCCGACGATGTTTCCGCGGAAGTGGCAGATCACGTTGATGACGTCCTGGCTGAAGTTCTGCAGTTCCTGAGCCTTTGCAAGGTCACCTGCTGCCCAGGCTTCGCCTATGGCCACCTGCTCGCGTCCGTTGTAGTTTGTGGTGCCGCAGATTCCGCCCTGTGCGCCACCCTGCGCAAGGCTGGGAAGGTAGGTCTCGTCCTGGCCGTGGAGCATGTCGTACTTGCCGTCCTTGTAGAGGCGGCACTGGTTGTACTCGTACAGGCTCTCGAAGGTATACTTGATGCCGGCGAAGTTGGGGATGCGGCCGTCGACTGCCTTCAGCAGGTCGAGCATGGGGAGGAAGCATCCGTTGAATGCGGGGATGTGGTAGTAATAGAATGGCAGCTCCGGTGCGGCGGCGGCGATAGCCTCGCAGTACTTCACCAGCTCTTCTATTCGGCCAATCTTCGGGAAGGGAGGAGCCATGGAGCCTATGCCCCAAGCACCGATCGCCCTGGCATGCTCGGCTAGCTTCTCGCTCTCGCGGAGGCAGCAGCTTCCGACATGCACAATCACCTTGAAGCCTTCGGGTACGCTCTTGACCCATTTCTCTGCGAGCTGCATGCGCTCCTCGGTCGTGAGCATGTATCCCTCTCCGGAAGAGCCGTTGATGAATACGCCCTTCAGACCGTTCTTTGCAAGCATTGCGGCATATGCCGGGATGGGCTCCAGATTGATGTCGCCATTGGGCTTCATCGGTGTAAATGGAGCATCGATTAATCCGATTATTCTTTCCATGATTATGTTGCTGATTTCTTATGGTTCATCAGATATGGTTAAAAATTACTCACCTCTCAACACGGGGAAATCGGCATTGGGGGTGTGCTCTCGTGCCATGATGGCCTTGAGTTCCTCGGCCTTCTCGGGGTAGGTCCCGATCACATCGGTCGTCTCGGACGGATCCTCGTCGAGGTTGTAGAGTTCGTAGTGCTCGGAGTCGTTGCGGATGTTCATGTGCACAAGTTTCCATGGGCCCTGACGGACTGCCTGGCGTCCGCCCATCTCCTGGAACTCGAAGTAGAGGAAGTCATGCTGCTTCTGGCCTCTCTTCCGGCCCTCGAGCATGGGTAGGAGGCTGATGCCGTCCATGCCGTCGCCAACCTGCTGGCCGCTGAGTTCGCGAAGCGTGGGCATCAGGTCCCAGAACGAGCACATGAAGTCCGTCTCCTGTGCCTTTGCCACGTGGCCGTTCCACTGCACGATGAAGGGCACACGGATTCCGCCTTCGTAGACGTCGCGCTTGTAGCCGCGCCATGGACCGTTCGAGTCGAAGAAGTCGGGGTCGGCACCTCCCTCGAGGTGAGGACCGTTGTCAGATGCGAAGATGATGATGGTGTTGTCGTAGACACCTAGCTCCTTCAGCTTGTCCACAATCTGCCCGACGTACATGTCGAGACGTGTGACCATTGCTGCGAAGGTGGCGTGCGGGTATTCCTGCGAACAGTAGCCTCCCTTGCGGAATCCAGGCATACCTTGGTCACAACCACGGTGAGGAGTCTCGGGGTACTTGCCCCTCAGGCTCTTTATGATGTCGTCCTCGGGGACGATGAGTTCCGCATGAGGGATGGTCGTGGGGTACCACATGAAGAAGGGTTTCCCATCCTTGACGGAGTTCTCCATGAATTCCAGCGCCTTGTCCTGGATAAGGTCGGGAATGTAGGTCCCTTCGCCGTAGGGAACTGCGTCGCAGTTGTCCGAAAGCTCTATCCGCTGAGCGTTGTCCCACACATGGTCGGCGTAATAGCTGTGCGCAAGGAGCTGGCAGTTGAAGCCGTAGAACTGGTCGATGCCCATCTTGTTCGGGTCGCCGGTAGAGCCCACGAAGCCGAGCCCCCACTTGCCGAATGCGCCGGTGGTGTAGCCGGCGTCCTGCAGGTCATGGAAGATGGTCCTGGCGTCGGCTGGC
>JAGHUW010000048.1 GCA_018064625.1 Candidatus Cryptobacteroides equifaecalis
GAGGCCTACAGGGCTACCAATTTCCCTACGCAGCTCGGCCTTGGCCATACCTGGGACCGCGAGCTCATCAATCAGGTGGGATACATCACCGGCAGTGAGGCCAGGCTACTCGGATATACCAACGTCTATGCCCCTATCCTTGACGTGGGCAGGGACCAGCGCTGGGGCCGCTACGAGGAGGTTTACGGGGAGGATCCGTATCTTGTAGCCGAACTGGGCACGGAGATGGTCAAGGGTCTTCAGAAAGATTATCAGGTAGCTGCCACTGCAAAGCATTTCGCCATCTATTCCGCCGGCAAGGGGGCCAGGGAAGGACTTGCACGCTGCGACCCTCACGAGAATCCGCACGAGGTCGAGGCCATACACATGTACCCTTGGAAACAAGTCATAAAAAGGGCCGGTCTTCTGGGCGTAATGAGCTCTTACAACGATTATGACGGCGAACCCGTTCAGGGCAGCCATTACTGGCTTTATGAGCGTTTGCGCGGGGATTTCGGCTTCAAGGGCTACGTGGTTTCGGATTCGGATGCAGTGGAATACCTGCACAGCAAGCATCATACTTCGGATTCCATGAAAGAGTCCGTCCGCCAGAGCGTTGAGGCTGGCCTGAACGTGCGCTGCACCTTCCGCAGCCCGGACAGCTACGTGCTGCCTCTGCGCGAGCTTGTGCAGGAGGGGAGCATCAGCATGCAGACCATAGACGACAGGGTGCGGGACATCCTACGCGTGAAGTTCCTCACAGGCCTATTCGACAAGCCTTTCTCCACTAAGGAGGACAGGAAGCTGGCCGATGCCGTGGTGGACGGCGCCGCCAACAACGAGCTGGCCCTGCGCGCCTCGCAGGAGTGCCTGGTGCTACTCAAGAACGAGGGCCTGCTGCCTCTGGATGCGTCGGCGCTGAAGAAGGTCGCCGTCATCGGCCCGAATGCGAATGAGGACGGCTACGCGCACGTGCACTACGGTCCGCAGGCTACGGAGTCGGTAACTGTCTTCGAGGGGCTGAAAAGGGCTCTGGAGGGCCGTGCCGAGGTGCTCTATGCCAAGGGCTGCGAGCACGTGGACGAGCATTGGCCGGATTCCGAGATAATGGGCTACGAGCCTTCGGAAGGCGAACTTGCGTCAATAGCCGGGGCGGTAGAGCTTGCGGGCGGTGCCGATGTGGCCGTGGTGGTGCTCGGAGGCAATCAGCGCACCTGCGGCGAGAACCGCTCCCGCACCAGCCTCGACCTTCCGCCTTGCCAGGACCTGCTGCTGAAGGAAGTCTGGAAGACAGGCACGCCGGTGGTGCTGGTACTCATCAACGGGCGTCCGCTCTCCATAAACTGGGCCGACAGGAACGTTCCTTCCATTCTCGAGGCCTGGTACCCCGGAACCCACGGTGGAACTGCCGTGGCGCAGGCACTTCTGGGCGAGTACAACCCGGGCGGAAAACTTACCGTCACCTTCCCCAAGACCGTTGGTCAGATTCCTTTCAACTTCCCGTACAAGCCTAATTCACAGGTGGATGGCGGCATAGGAGAAGGGCCGAAGGGGGAGCAGACACGCATAGGGGGCGCCCTTTACAACTTCGGCCACGGGCTCAGCTACACCACCTTCGCTTATTCCGACCTTAAGCTTTCGAAGAAGACCCTGATGCCGGGGGATTCCCTGGAAGTCAGCTTCACCATAACCAATACAGGCAGCCGCAGGGGAGACGAGGTTGCGCAGCTCTACCTGCACGATGTGGAGAGTTCCATCACTGTGTACGAGAAGCTGTTGCGCGGTTTCGAGAGGGTGAGTCTGGAGCCTGGGGAGAGCCGTACCGTAACCATGACTCTCGGCCCTGATGATATGACCATGCTTGACAGGAACATGAAGGAAGTCATAGAGCCGGGTATCTTCGAGCTTTTCATCGGTGCGGCATCGGACGATATGCGTCTTGGAGACGAGTTCACCGTTCTTGACCCTGCCGACCCGCAAAGAAAGTTTCGTGGAAGCGGCAATCAGATAGAGTCGATGCTGCCGGTGAGCCTGAAGGAAGGGGAGTATATCACCTTCCCGCTCAACCAGGAGAAGACTTTCCACAAGGTTGAGGTGACATGGCGTATGGAAAGCAACGTGAAGTATTCAGTGCAGATAAACCAGGGAGGCGGCCAGTTCAAGACCATACTTGAAAACCAGACCAACCGTGGCGGCGGAATGCTCAAAAGCCTTCTCGGCGGCCAGTTCAAGGCTTCCGACGTGCGCATCCTCATCACCTCCGGCCACGGCACCGTCATCAACTTCGACTGCCCGGCGCTGTAATCGTATTTAATAGGTTGTTATAAACCCAAATATTGGTAACTTTGCGGCCATGTTTTACGTAATTGCTGCTGCGCTGCTTCCCGTGCTGTTGCTCGCGCTTTATATCTACAAGATCGATGACGAACAGCCGGAGCCAAAGGCCTGGTTGTGGAAGGCCGTTCTGTTCGGTGCCCTGTCGGCTGTGCTGGACCTTATCATCCTCAGCCCGCTGCCAAAGCCAACGGACCTTGTGCCCGGCTCTGAGGGTACGCCTCTCGGGGGCATCCTGACCGCTTTCCTGTCTGCCGGAATCCCTGAGGAGGCCTGCAAGATGTTCATGCT
>JAGHUW010000177.1 GCA_018064625.1 Candidatus Cryptobacteroides equifaecalis
GCATTGCATTTGGTGTCGTAGAGTATCAGCAGCCGCTTTCCCTTTATGTCGCTGAATTTTATCCTGACTCCGTCCTCTCCCTTGAAGCTGAACTCTTCCATGATGCTGCCCACTCTGTTGTTGAGAAGTATGCTCATCTGTCCGTCGGCCCTCATCCTGTGGAGCTTGTCAAGGCTGCCGGAGGCAATCTGCCCTTCCAGGAAAAGCATGTAGAGCTCGTCGTCTATATATGGGGAGTCTGTGTCGAAAAGGTATTTCTGCGCCAGATTGCAGAAGGTGTCGAGGCATTCGGGGGAGACGGACGCAGCCTTTGCGTAGGTGCTGCTCACCGCACTGAGGCGTATGCTGTCTGCTTTTTCATCTGTTCCGGCCAGGCTGAAGATGGAAAACCAGTTCACGAAGGATTGTTCCAAAGATTCGTCGGAGCTCACGTTCGGCCAGTCTGCTGCATCCCAGAAGTGGCTGATTACGTATGCTGCCCTGTCCGCAGGTCTGTAGATGCCTGCCGGAACCTTGGGGAGGGGAATACCGCTCTCCATAATCAGGCAGAGCCCGCAGAGCAGTGCCAGCGCTGAGATGCTCCTTCTCATGCCTTTACGCTGATGTGTCCCATCACTTCCTCAAGGCTGTTGCAGAAGCAGAGCACCCCTTTGGTGGAAGGCTTGAAGAACCTTGCCTGCCTCATGTTCTCAATGAGGTCCAGCAACGGGGTGTAGAAGCCTTTGTAGTTGAGTATGTAGATTCCTTTCTGATGCTTGCCTATGGATTTGCGGCAGGCGTAGTCGAAGAGCTCGTCCAGGGTGCCGAAACTGCCCGGAAGAATTACGCAACAGTCACTCAGGTCCTCCATCACCTTTTTCCTGTGAGCGAAATCGCGGGTGAGTATCATCTCATCCAGATTATCCCTCATTATCTTCTGCCCGGCTACCTCCACGGTGCCGGCAAATCCTTCCGGGAATACTCCGATGATCTTTCCCCCGACGGATTGGGCGCCGTCTGCGAGGTATTTCATGGTGCCTACATCCGAACCGCCGTAAACCACGGTATGTCCGTCTTCAGCAAGACGCCTGCCCAGTTCGAAGGCCAGGGTGTTGTATTCCTCCAGACAGATGGTGGAAGAGCCGAGATATACTGATACCTTCATTATTCGAAAAGATGTCTCTGTGCCTCTATTGCGTCAAGCGTCTTTATGGCCTGAGCTGCTTGAGGAAGCTCGGATGCAACTCTTGAGAAGTAGATCTTCGCGCGCTCGTTGTCTCCGATCACCGCATTGTATACTCCTCTGGTATAGATTGCATCATAGCTGTCTCCTGCCTTGTCAAGGTACTTGCCGGCGTCTGACATCCTGCCTTCCTTCATTGCAATGTTGGCTGCATTGAGGTTGGCTACAGGGTCCTTTGGATAGAAGTTCACTGCCGTCATGATCACGTCCTTGAATTCAGGGGTGTCCTGGCTGTAGCTCTCTGCAAGCATGAAGAACTCCTCGCTGCTGAGCTTTTCCGGTGATTTTGCGTAAACCCTTCTGATATCGTCTATAGACTCATATCCGCGGATCACGTAGCCTATGGCGTAGTCTGTGCGGCGAAGTCCAGGATAGCACTCCTCGAGCAGATACTTGTACTCCACAGGGTAGGTCTTCTTGAGATAAGCCTCCTTATTGTCCGGCTCTCTGTTGGAGTCGATGATGTTAAGTATGCCCTGCTTGTTTGTGATGTCGGAAGCCTCCACGAACTTGCGAAGGCCCTCCCAGTTCTCTGGCTCATAATCTGTGCGTATGCTGTCTGCAGGGATCTGAGGGTAATTGAGAAGGTAGTTCTTGAGAGCCTCCACACGGCCCTTTGCAAGTCTGGTGTTGTTTGAGTATGGACTCTCAGGTGAAGCGAAACCCTTGAGGGTGAGATAGTTCACTGTGATATCGCTGTCTGACTTGAGGGAGTCGATGGACTCGTGGATCTTTGAGAGCTCTGTTGTGTTCCTTCTGTATGAAGGGTAAATCACTGTCTGGCTTACAGGGAAGTCGATGTAGGCTGTCCTCTTGAGTGAGCGTGCCTTCACGAGCTCTGCCTTCGGATGTACGAATATGAATTGAGGATAGTAGAGTATGGCTGCAGGGTTGGTGTAGACTGCAAGCGGACCCTTGGTGTCATCCTTGATGAGCTTGTTGCAGCAGCCAAACTCCTTCTCGTTCACAAAGAGACGGGCTCCGTCCATCCATTTGTCGTACTTGAAGCTGTCTGCGTACTGGAATGTGTCCGGCGCGTCATTCTTTCTGAATGCCTTGTCTGCCTCATTCTCGGTAAGCGGCTTGTCGTTCCTTATGTAATAATAGTAGCGGTTGCGTCCATATACGACGAGTGATGCGCAGCTTACGGTGTCTTTTCCGTTGATGATGGTAGGGGAGACCTTGACTCCTCTGTTTGTCTTCACGTTCACGCCGCTGAGGTCCAGGTCCATGTTCACGTGCATACCGCTCCTGTCCCTGGTGATCGATGCATTCTTGACCACTACTCCGTTATCGAGTGTAAGGTCCTGCGCAGAGGCATTTATGAAGCCTGCGCATGCGAGTATTGTTGCTATGATTATTGCTTTCTTCATGATCCTTGCGCGTTAGAATTCGTATATGAGGTTGATTGCGGCCTTGGTAGGGCCAACGTAGTGCTTAGGACGGTCAGAGACAACCTTCTTGTCGCAGTCCTTGCATTCGAATACGTCGTAACGTGTGTAGATATATCCTGCTCCGAGTTCAAGCTCGAGGTTCCAGTGCTTTGAGAGGATGAAGGAATAACCGTAGGCTACACCGGCTCCCACATACCAGCCCTGATACCTGCTGTTTGCAAGGCTGGGATGGTTTTTGATTATTGGCAGACTCATTATGCTTGGAGGGAATTTGCCGATGTTGTACTGTCCGCCGAGAGCATGCACTCCGAGGAAACTGCCGTTGAAGCGTTCGCAGAACCAGTACCTGAGTTCAGGCTGTATGAGATAATGCTTGAGCCTCATGCCGCTGTTCCAGTTCCATGCATTGAGGTTACCGGAAAGGTCCAGAGTCCACTTTGGGGCAAGTCCCACCTCGACGCCTGCATTGATTGTAGCGGTGGCATCATACAGAAGGTTGGTCTTGATGGCAACGTTCTGAGCTTTTGCACTGAACGCAGAAGCCGCAGAAAGGACGAGGACCGTCAAAAGAATCTTGTAATTTTTCATCTGTAAATCAAATATCATACAAATATACACTAAAAGCTTGAAACTTTTGTGGTATTTTTTAAGGTATTATCACTGCTTTGCCTTCGCGTCCGTCAATGCAGATGCTCAGGTCGCTGTCAAAACGCACGTGTCTGACAAATTCCGTTTCCTCTACGGCGGGCATGCTGTCCAGCATCTTGAAATCCAGTGAATCCCCCATACGGTCGAAGGAATTCACGTTTATATATCCTACATTGAAGGAAGTGAGGTTCTGGAAGAAATGCGTGCCCTGGCTCGGGTCTATGCGGAAGTTGTCCAGAGCTGCTTCCACTATGACTTTGGCCTCGGATATGTCGCTCCACTTTACAGGCACGCCGAGGCTCGGGATGCTTGACCCCCATCGGCCGAAGCCTATCAGTACGTAGTCCCTGTCCTCCTCTCTCATGCGCGCGTTGATGGCGGTTATCTCGGAGGCCATCTCCCGTGTCTTGAGGGTGTCGAAGTTGCCTGCCTTAAGATATACCACATCTTTTACCCCATTGATCCAGCCTGTGCCAAGGGCGCTGCCGGACTGGAGCATGGCTCCGGTGGTGTCAATCTTCTCCCAGTTCACCTCGGCGTTGCGGCTGTCCACGGAGATAGGTCTTATCTGCAGGACGTTGAAGATCTGCTTCTGCCCGTCGGCCACATCCATGTTGGCTGCGAACTCGATTTCAACCCCGCACTTGATCTCCTTCGAGGCTATCTCAAGCAGTTCGCGTATGATTTGCGGCAGAGGGAAGGTGCCGTATTTGAGTATATGGGCGAAGGTGACGCACTTGGGCCCCTTTGCGCTGACGTTGTCCACGATACGCATGTTCTCATAGTCCCAGGTTGATGCGACCCTGGCGAAGTTGCGGAACTTCAAGCATTCGCTGATGCTGATGCGCTCCAGGTTCACCGAGTCGTCGATGGAGGTCTTGAACTTGTCCGGGCGGACGTCCATGGCGAACATGCTCTGCTGTGTCTCGCGCATCGTGAGGTCCGGGGTCGAGGTCTGCAGCACGTGCTTCGGGTACTTCGGCGAGAAGCGCAGCACCTGGTCCCCGTCCACCACGGCCTTTCCCAGGCCGAAGGCCAGCTTCACTATTCCGTCCTCGGCCTTTTCATGTCCGATAGGGTAGAAGTTGACCGAGCGGGCCACTCCGGAGAAGGTGGGGAAGAAGTAGCCGCCGTCCTCGCTTCCGCAGATTTCCTCCAGGACTATTGACATCTTCTCCTCGGAGATGACGTGGCCGGCGGCGGTGATGTAGGCACGGGACGCGCCGAAGAAGACAGAAGCGTACACGCTCTTGATGGCCTTGCTCAGAAGCCTGAGCTGCTGGTCCTCGTTGTCTGTCTGCGGGATCATGTAGGTGGAGTAAACCCCGGCGAAAGGCTGGTAGTACGAGTCCTCAAGCAATGATGAGGAACGTATGGCCAGAGGCTTCTTTACATGGTGTATGAATACCCTGAGCTGATTCGTGAGGTCCTGCGGCAGGGTTGATGCCGCGAACTCGGAAAGCAGCTCGGAATCCGTTATCTCTGAATTGATGACGTATTTCAGACCGTTCTCGCGTATGAAGCGGTCGAAGTATTCGGTAGTGATGACCACGGTGCGCGGTACCATGACCTTTATGTCCTCCCACTTGTCGTAGAGGTCATACTTCTGCAGTATGTGGTTGAGGAAGGCAAGTCCGCGTGCCTTTCCACCCAGGGCTCCACTTCCCATCTTGGAGAACCAGATTGTGTCGTTGTAGGTCTCCGGGTTGAACTGTGCCACCACGCCCAGACCCTGGCCTATGCGGTAGTCGTGTATGAGATGCTTGAACCTTTCCCTGGCCTGGTCTATGTCTGTGCCCGGGTTGAGGGTAATCTGCTGGAATTCCTTGGCTAAGGAGAAGATACCGCGTGCCAGCAGCCATTTTGAAAGATAGTTGTTGTTGTCTATCCTTCTCATCTCTTCGTCCGGGATCTCGTCCATGATGCGCTCCATCTGGTAGAGGTCCTTTGCGCGGCAGTATTCCTTGCCGGTCTTGCGGTCCGTCACCACAAAGTCTCCAAAGCCGAATTCATGGCTGATGTAGTCCGCAATCTCATGGTTCAGAATCTTGGACTTCTTCATCACAAAGCCCACCCCGAGCTGGTTTGCAATCTCCCTCATGCTTTCCTGGGAGGACTGCATGAGGAAAGGCATCTTGCGGTTGTCCTGCTTTATCTTCCTGCACAGGTCGATTCCGGCATCCATCTTCTCCTCCTTGTCGTCCTTGTGGATTACAAAGCCCACATCTGAAATAACTCCCAGGATGTTCTCCTTGTAGCGCTCATAAAGGTTCACCGCATCCGTATAGTTGGTTGCCATGAGTATCTTCGGGCGGGAGCGCTTTCTCATGGTCTGCTGCTGCTCGTTGAGGCATTCCTTGAGGGATTCCCTGTTCTGCTGGAGCACCAGCTTGTAGAGCATGGGCAGATAGGTGGAATAGAAGAGCACGGAGTCCTCCACCAGAAGAATGGCGCGGACTCCGCCCTCAAGTATGTCGTGGTCTGCGTTGAGCTTGTCCTCAAGCAGCTTCACAATCGCTATTATGAGGTCTGCGGAATTGTTCCAGCAGAAGAAATAGTCTATGCAGGAAGCTGATTTCTCGGCTATCTTCCTGTAAATCTCCTTGGAGAATGCCGCAATGAGCACGATAGGCGTATCAGGAGAGAATTCCTTCATCCTGCGCGAGAATTCGAACACATCCACCTCTCCCACATTGTACATGGTGATCACCATGTCGAACTTCTCGCCCCTGCCGGCCAGTTCAAGCGCCTCTATGGTGGATTCGACTCTTGTCACTGAAGGCGGGTTGCTGAGGGTGAGCTCCTCGTATTCCCTTGCAATCTGGTCCTCTATGTGTCCGTCCTCCTCGAGGGCGAAGCTGTCGTAATTGTTGCAGACGAGGAGGATCCTGCGGACCTTCCTCGTCATCAATTGTGTGAATCCCTTCTCTCCCTGTGCCATCTGCTACATGAGTTTGCGGTAGTGTATGCGTGTAGGCTCTGTCTTGCCAAGTCTGCGGAGCTTGTCCTCCTCGTAGTCCGAGTAGCTTCCCTCGAAGAACTTGACGTTGGAGTCTCCCTCGAAGGCGAGGATGTGGGTGCAGATCCTGTCCAGGAACCAGCGGTCGTGGCTGATGACCACGGCGCAGCCCGCGAAGTTCTCGAGACCTTCCTCAAGGGCACGCATGGTGTTCACGTCGATGTCGTTGGTCGGCTCGTCGAGCAGAAGCACGTTGCCTTCCTCCTTCAGCGCCAGAGCGAGCTGCAGGCGGTTTCTCTCACCTCCGGAGAGCACGCCGCAGAGCTTCTCCTGGTCGGCTCCGGAGAAATTGAAGCGCGACAGGTATGCGCGGGAGTTTACTGTGCGTCCGCCTATCTTCATGAGGTCGGTGCCGCCGGAGATTACCTCGAAGACGCTCTTCTGAGGGTCGATGCTGGTATGCTGCTGGTCGACGTAGGCCAGCTTCACAGTGTCTCCAACGGTGAACTCGCCGCTGTCCGGGGTATCAAGCCCCATGATGAGGCGGAAGAGGGTTGTCTTACCTGCACCGTTCGGGCCGATGACTCCCACGATGCCGTTGCGCGGCAGGCTGAAGTTGAGGTCGTCGTAGAGGAGCTTGTCGCCGAAGGACTTGGCCACGTGGCTGGCCTCGATGACCTTCTCGCCGAGGCGCGGTCCGTTCGGGATGAATATCTCCAGCTTCTCCTCCTTCTGCTTCACGTCCTCATTGAGCATGCGGTCGTATGCGTTGAGGCGGGCCTTTCCCTTCGCCTGGCGTGCCTTCGGCGCCATATGTATCCACTCAAGCTCGCGCTCGAGGGTCTTGCGGCGCTTTGAGGCAACCTTTTCCTCGAGGGCCATTCGGGCCGACTTCTGCTCAAGCCAGCCTGAGTAGTTGCCCTTCCAAGGGATGCCCTCGCCGCGGTCGAGCTCGAGGATCCAGCCTGCCACATTGTCGAGGAAGTAGCGGTCGTGGGTCACGGCGATGACCGTACCCTTGTACTGCTGAAGGTGCTGCTCGAGCCAGTCGATGGACTCGGCGTCGAGGTGGTTCGTAGGCTCGTCGAGCAGGAGCACGTCCGGCTCCTGGAGAAGCAGGCGGCAGAGGGCCGCGCGGCGCCTTTCACCTCCGGAGAGATTGGCTGCGAGGCGGTCCGGGTCCGGGCAGCGCAGTGCGTCCATCGCCTGCTCGAGGCGGTTGTCGAGATTCCAGAGGTCCTTGGCGTCTATCTCGTCCTGGAGGACGGCCTGACGGTCGAAGAGCTTCTGCATCTTGTCCGGATCCTCGTAGTATTCCGGGAGACCGAACTTGTCGTTGATGGACTCGTATTCCTTCATGAGGTCTATGAGTGGCTGAACGCCTTCCTGTACTATCTCCCTTATGGTCTTTGTATCATCGAGGTATGGGTCCTGGGCAAGGTAGCCCACGGTATAGCCAGGGGAGAATACGACTTCTCCCTGGTACTGCTTGTCCAGACCTGCTATGATTTTGAGGAGCGTGGACTTACCTGATCCGTTGAGACCTATGATGCCTATCTTCGCTCCATAGAAAAATGAAAGGTAAATGTTTTTGAGAACCTGTTTTCCGTTCTGCTGGATGGTCTTGTTGAGGCCGACCATCGAAAAGATAATCTGTTTTTCTTCTCCGTTTGCCATATTTTTCGTGTATAAAGTTTTACAAGATACACATTTTTTTTATATTTGTTGTACATAAATTTTTCAAGCCATGAGTCAGAATAAGTATGCCGGTACCCAGACGGAAAAGAATCTGGAGGCCGCTTTCGCAGGCGAGTCACAGGCTCGCAACAAGTACACATATTTTGCATCCGTAGCCAAGAAGGAAGGATACGAGCAGATTAGCGCTCTCTTCCAGAAGACTGCCGACAATGAGAAGGAGCACGCAAAGATGTGGTTCAAGGAGCTCCAGGGAATTGGAAACACAGCTGCAAATCTTGCTGCTGCCGCTGAGGGCGAGAACTATGAGTGGACAGACATGTACGAGGGATTTGCAAAGACCGCTGAGGAAGAGGGCTTTGTTGAGCTTGCAGCTAAGTTCCGCCTCGTTGCTGCCATCGAGAAGCATCACGAGGAGCGTTACAGAGCTCTTCTCAAGAATGTTGAGACAGCAGCCGTATTCGAGAAGTCAGAGGTGAAGGTATGGGAGTGCCGCAACTGCGGTCACATC